>JAICPP010000043.1 GCA_025929805.1 Gemmatimonadales bacterium
CCCCCGACAATGGCCACCGGAGTGGCCAGGATCAGCGGGCATGGCGTGGCTATCACCAGCACCGCGAGGATCCGAGTGGGATCTCCAGAGAGGAGATACGCTGCGGCGCACACGGCAAGGGTGAGCGGCGTAAACCAGATGGCGTACCGGTCGGCGAGTCGCTGGATGGGTGACTTGGCCTCTTGCGCCGTGCGCACCAGCTCCACAATCCGGGCATACTGGCTCTCGCTGGCGCGGGCCGTTGCCCGAACCGTGAGGGGTCCCTCCAAATTCAGGCTGCCACTCAAGAGTCCAGTACCCGGAGCGGCACTGAGCGGGACCGGCTCCCCGGTCAGGCGCGACGTGTCCACGTGAGAGCGGCCCTGCACCACGACCGCATCGCACGCCAGCAGCTCGCCGGGCCGGAGTAGGAGCTCATCGCCAATCCGTACGGCCTCTGCGGCTATATCCTGAACACTCCCCTCAACGATCCGATGCGCCACCCGGGGAGCCGCTGCCTCCAGCTCCCGGACGGCGGCCGAGGCTCGGCCCTCAGCGTAGCGCTCGAGGGCCTCGCCCCCCGTCTGCATCAGGACGACAATCAGGCCGGGTAGCGGCTGGATCAGAATAAGCGAGGTGACGATAGCGAGCATCGCTACCAGATCCGCCGCGAAGCGTCCGGAGGCGATGCCCCGCAGGGTGCGCCAGACCACAGGCGTGCCGGTAAGCACCAGCCCGGCCATCCAGACCCACGTGGCCGGGATGCTCCGGCCCAGTAGCGCAAGAAGCCCGAGCAGTATGAACAGGAAAGCGGCGATGGGAAGCGCGTTGGCCCGCGCCTGGAACCAGATCGCTACTGTGCGGCCGAGATTTCGATCGGTTCGCCGCCCCGGCGGAGACTGAACCCCACGCCCCGGACCGTGGCGAGGAGCTGCTCGCCCGCGGCCTCCGTGAGCTTCCGGCGCAGGTTCCCTACGTGTACGTCCACCACGTTGCTCTCCGGATCGAAGTGCATGTCCCATACCTTCTCCAGGAGCGTAGTGCGCCGGACGACCTCTTCGGGATGAAGAAGGAAGTACTCCAGCAGCTGAAACTCTTTCGGCGTGAGATCCAACCGCTTGCCGTTTACGGTTGCGATGTGGCGCAGGCGATCGAGTGCGATCGGGGGGTAGCGGAGCACCTCCAGGCGCTCCGCACCTCCCCGGCGGTGCAGGGCCCGGATCCGGGCCAGCAGCTCGTCAAATTGAAACGGCTTGGCCAGATAATCGTCGGCGCCTGCATCGAGGCCCCGAACCACGTCCTCCTTGGCGTCTCGGGAGGTGAGCATGAGGATCGGCGTGGTGCGGCCTTCGCGCCGCAATTCGGTGGCAACCTGGAATCCGTTCTTCTTGGGCAGCACGATATCCAGCAGGATCACGTCGTAGTCGTAGACGTGGGCCAGCATGGTAGCCTCGTCGCCGTCCGGGGCGACGTCAACCACGTACCCTTCTTCCTTCAGGCCTTGTTCGATGAATCCGGCGACCTTCCGGTCGTCCTCCACCACTAGGATCTTCATGAGCCGAAATTTAGAGGAGGTCAGTGAGGCTCAGCGGAAGCCATTGTGAAGTTTTCTTCAGGATCGCATAGCAGCGGGCAGTTCGAGCACGAAGCGACCACCCATATTCGGCCGGGCCACAGCCCGCAGTTCCCCTCCGAGCAGCCGGGCCAACCTCCGTGACAGCGGAAGTCCCAGCCCCGCACCCCTCCTTTCCGCGTCTGGCTTGGACTCGTAGATGTCGAAGATTCTCTCCACCTCAGTGGTCGCAATCCCGGTGCCCTCATCCTCTACGGCATAGACGACCAGTGGCCCCTGGACGGTGAGCTCAAGGCGTACGGTGCTGCCTTCCGGTGTGTGATTGATGGCGTTCCCCAGGAGGTTGACCAGGATCTGCTCGACCCGGCTGGCATCCGTCTCGCAGCCGGGGAGCTTGGGTGCGACATCCAGCTGGATCCGTACACTGCGAGCCTCCGCAGCCGGCGTGACGCGGCCGATGGCACGCCGAGCCACGGCGGAGGGATCGGTCACACGGATCACCGGTTTGAGCCGATCTTCATCCAGCCGGCTCAAGTCCAGCAGGTCGTTGATCAATGCCACGGCCTGCTGGGCCGAGTCCAACACTTCGAAGGCTGCCCGAGGCACGGTGGCGGGGTCCTTCTTGCGCACCATCATCTCCGACCAACCATAGACCGCCGCCAGGGAATTTCTCAGCTCATGATTCACCATGGCGAAGAAGCGTTCCCGGGTGCGGTGGAGTTGCTGCACCTCCTCGAGAAGCCGCGCGCTTTCTTCGTGCAACCGGGCGTTCTCCACTGCCGCTGAGGTACTGGCCGCCAGGAGAATCGCCATGTGCTCGTCGGATTCATCGAAGAGCTGGTCACCCAGTTTTTCGGTGAGATAGAGATTACCGAAGACACCCCGTTTGCCGATGATCGGCACACCCAGGAAGGAGTGCATCGGCGGATGATGAGGGGGAAAGCCGTAGGAGTCCGGATGCCGCGTAAGATCGGGCAGGCGGATTGGCCTGGCCTCCCGGATCACCAGCCCCAGAATCCCGTGCCCCTTCGGTGGGGGGCCAATTTGTGCCCGCAACTCCTCGGTGACCCCATAGGTGGTAAAGCTCTCGAGGTATTGGCCATCCGCTTCGAGGACGCCGACTGCAGCATAGCGGGCCCCAATCACCTCGGCCGCAACCGCCACCACCCGCCGGAGCAGCCCCTCCAGGGAAACCTCGGTGGTGAGCGAGGATGCAGCCATGACCAGACGCTCCAGGCGCTCGGTTGCCGGGCGTTGGTGCAGGTACGTTGTCTCTGGCATACCCCAAAGCTAAAGGCGATCCGTACCTGGCGCGAATAGGTCGAAAGCTTCGCATCCTCTTAACGGTTTCTTCATGCCGCTGACGCTAGGCTGAAGCTCGAGAGGAGAGGCAAGCAGATGCAACTGCAGCACATCGTTGCCGCTACCGACGAGTCCGATGCCGGCCGGCAAGCAGTCCGGACGGCGTTGGACCTCGCCTCCCGTTGCTCAGCCCGGGTGACCGTCCTGCGCGTGGTTGCGGTCGAGGCGGCGCCCAGGCTCGCCGGCATGGCTCAGGGGATGAGCGTCCGCGCGGCCCGAGATGAAGAGCCGGAGCTCGAGCGCCTGCGGCGCTGGCTTGACGCCGGCGTATTCGCCGGAGAGCAGGTCGACCGGCTCCAGCTGGGTATCGCCTTCGGCATACCCGGTATTGAGATCTGCCGTTACGCGGAACGGAACGCTTGCGACCTGCTCGTTCTGGGACGGAAGCGCCACTCCCCCATGATGCGCCTCCTTCTGGGAGATACCGCCGATGCAGTGGCCCGCCGAAGTCGCAGCCCCAGCCTCTTGGTGCAACACCATACCGGCAGCATCCGGAAAGTCCTGGTGGCGCTCGATGGCTCGGATCGAGGTTTGATCGTGCTCGATCAGGCCTGCGAGTTCGCCGCGCAGGTCGAAGCTGGCGTCCAGGCCATGACGGTGGAAGCGAGCCCCGCAAACGAACCGTTACACCTGGCGGCCAGCCTTCCATTGGCCCGGAGTACGTCGCTTCAGGGGCGAGTTCGTTCGACCCTCTCTCGGCATGGCCTACCCGACACCCCGCTGGTGATCCGGAGGGGAGATATCCTGGAAAGAGTGATAGGGGAGGCACAGGAGATCGCGGCGGACCTTCTCGTCACTGGGTATCACCGGGGCGGACCTCCGGGCGTGCTCGAAGCCGGAAGCACCGCCAGGCGGATGGCGCACGCCGCACCCTGTGCTGTCATGACGATCCCGCTCTGAACTGAAGAGGTATCTATGACTCGCAACCTAGGAACCTTCGAGCGCATAGTCCGCCTGGTCATCGGTGTGATGATTCTGGGCCTCTACGGAGCACTCGACCCTCCGGAGAAGTACCTCACCCTCATCGGGCTGCTGCCGCTGGGCACAGCGCTGACCGGCGTTTGCCCCACCTATGCGGCCTTGGGCTGGAAGCGTCGGAGGCCCACGGGCTGAGAAAGGAGTCCCTATGTCGCCTTCATTCCGCTCCATTATGGTGCCGGTTGACGGCTCACCTCTCGCCGAGGCCGCCATCCCATACGCCGTTGCGATCGCGGAGCGCACCCACAGCAAGGTGCGGTTCGTGCTAGTTCACCCGCAGCAGTATCCTCCGCTGCTGATCGAGCCCGCCAATGTGTATCTCAGGGAACTGACCCAGCGCTTCCGCGAGCGGCTAGGATGCTCCTTAACATCGATCATTCTCACTGGGCCCGTAGCTCCCAGCCTGGTCAAGCACGCCCAGGAAATCGGTGCGGACCTCGTGGTGATGACCACGCACGGCCTGGGGGGCCTCCACCGGGCCTGGCTAGGCAGCGTGGCCGACCAGCTGATTCGGACTATTGAGATCCCCCTGATGGTGGTTCGCCCACGCGCGGATGGTTCGCTCCCCCCATTGAATTTGCGTGAGGTCCTCGTTCCGCTTGATGGCTCCCTCCTGGCTGAGGTTGCGCTCCAACCCGCCGCGGCGCTGGCAAAGCTGTGGAATGCGGAAATCTCGCTGTTGCACGTCGTCCCGCCGGTTGTCATCACTGCTGATCTTGCGCTGCCCAGTGCAGTTTGGCACGATGACCAGCTTACAGGAAGCCGCAGGGAGCAGGCCCAAGACTACATCCAAGATGTGATCGAGCGCATGAGAATTACGGGAGCAAAGGTGTCCGGGGGTGCTGTTGTAGGCTCGACCCCCGTCGCCCAGACACTCCTCCAGTTCGCCAACCCGGCGCGCGTCGGTCTGATCGCAATGGCGACGCATGGCCGAGGAGGCCTCCGCCGGCTGGTGCTGGGCAGCACCACGGACAAAATGGTGCGATCCGCCGAGGTGCCCGTGTTGGTGGTCCCGCACAGCCGGGCAGCCCGCCTGGTAGCGAAAGTTCAGCGCGAGATGATAAATGCGCTCAGCTTAGGCGAGGAGTTCTCTTATGCGTAGTCCGTCCGGGTTTCACACGATTCTTGTTCCAGTGGATGGCTCGGTCGCCGCGGAGCAGGCAATCCCTACCGCGGTCGCCATTGCCACATGCACCAGGGGGAGGATCAAACTGGTGCTGGTGCACCAGCAGCCGCTTTTTGTCCTGGAGCCGGGCGAGGTTTACCCCAGAACTCTCCTGGCGATCGAAAAGGCCGACCGGGAGTACATGACGGCACTGGTGAAGCGTATGCGAGCGGAGACCGGCTGGTCGTTCACCTCCGCCCTGCTCAGGGGGCCGATCGCTTCCACCCTGGCGGGATACACCAGGGACATCGGTGCGGATCTGATGGTCATGACGACACACGGTCATGGAGGATTGCGCCGTGCCTGGCTGGGGAGCGTGTCCGACGCGCTGGTACGGAGCCTGGACATCCCGCTCATCCTGGTGCGTCCTGGCGAGAAGGGCACGAAGCCACAGCCGTCCGGCTTCAATGAAATCGTTGTGCCGCTGGATGGATCGCCTCTGGCGGAGGCGGCGCTGGAGCCGGCCACGGCGCTTGCCGGGGCGTGCAGTGCGGAGATCACACTGGTGCAGGTGGTTCGTCCAGTTCCTCTGGCCACCGATCCCCCGCTCCCATTTCCTACCGGGTATGCCGACCGGGAAACTCAGATCCAACAGGAAGCGGCCGAGGACTATCTCGAGGACATCGCGAACCGCATCAGGGAATCGGGCCTGAAGGCGGCTGTGCAGGTGGTGATCGGGGACAGGGTCGCCGACACGCTGCTCGACATCCTGCGCCCCGGCCGTCTGGCCGCGATTGCAACGCATGGCCAGGGTGGCCTCCGCCGGCTCGTACTGGGCAGCGTCGCGGATAAGCTGATCCGCGCGGCCGAGGTGCCGGTCATGGTGGTACGCCCCCGGACCGTTCGGCGGCGGACCAGCAGAACCGGGACGAAGGCCGGAACGCGCTCCCTGGCGTCCATCGCCTTCTGAGTGCCGTCGGGCGCTCTTGCCCCGGTCCCTGAGGCGGGCCACATTCATGGCGTGACACAGGTTTCCCGCCCCCTGATCTCCGGCGTTGCCGCCGCGTGCTTCGCTCTCAGCGTGTTCACCTGGGGCACCATGCCCGGCTGTGCCGCTCCAGCCCACTCGGCATCGGCGCACGCCCATCACGCGGAACACCTATCGCATGTAGTCTCCGAGCCATCGACGGTACCGGAAAAGGCCCAGTGTTTCGTCCACCTCTGCTGCGTCTTGGTGGCCGCATCGACACTGGCTACCCAGGCCACCGCTCGCCTGAGCTCGCCCGAGCGGGCCTATGGGCTCACGGCCTCAGATAATTTCGTTCTGGTTCGTCCCGCCCACACTCTCCCCTTCGCCCACGCTCCTCCCTCCCGTTTCATCTGAACGCCCGGTCGAAGACCGGGATCGGCTGAAGATCAGTAAGTCCTGACCGGCTCGCCTTGGCGAAGACCGGTTCCACGGCTGCTATCAGGGTTGGAAGCGATGCTCTCGAAAACGATTCGCCGGCCGGCGCTACAACGCGCCTGGCTGGTTGCAGGTGTGGCTCTGCTTGCTCCGGAGCTGGTAGCGCAGTCTCCGGACTCGACTCAGGCCGGCGCCCAACCCGTTGGGGCGGTGCGCGAGCTGGAGGCGATTACCGTCACGGCGGAGCGGCCCCGATCGGCGGCTCCTCCGGTGACCACCATCGAAATTCCGGCGGCCGTCCTGCGGCGGACCCTTGCCGCCGACGCATACGACCTGCTGCGGCGGACCAGCGGGATCGAGGTCCACCAGCAGGGCCAGGGCCCCGGCTTCGCCTCGGATGCAGTGATTCGCGGCTTCTCCTCGGATCACTCGTCCGATGTGCTGGTGGTAATGGACGGGGTGCCGCTGAATCTGCCGGTGCACGGTCACGTCGAGGGGTACTCCGACTGGAGCATCCTCTCACCACCCGCGATCAGCTCACTCCGGGTCATCACCGGTCCGGCGAGCCCTTTGTATGGAGACTTTTCTCTTGCGGGTGTGGTGGAGGTGTTCACCGCCAGCGATGCAACTCACACCGCTGCCAGCGTGACCGGCTCCAGCTTTGGCGATGCCGGTGGCTGGATTCGCACCGGGAACCGGAGGGAAGGAAGCGGCTTCCTGGCCGCAGCCGAGGGACGACGGCAGCAGGGATGGCGCGACAACTCTGCTTACTGGCTGGGCAATGGCCTGGTGCGAGGCTGGCGGAAAGTCGGGACGGGGAGACTGGAAGGTGGCCTGGCGCTCTACGGATCAAGTTGGAATTCCCCGGGCTTCGTCTCGGTGTCCAGCTTTAACGACGACGCTCTCACCCAGGCGACCGATCCGACGGATGGTGGCTCGGCCTATCGAGGAATTGCGCATGGCCGTTTTACTACGGTTTCGGGCGAGACCGGGATCGAGGCGACTACCTGGCTCCAGCGGATTCATTCCGGCGTGTATCTGACGATCCCTCACGATGGCCTGTTGGAACAAAGTGACGAGCAGGACCGCCGCACCGCGCTGGGCGGCCGCTTTCAAGTCAGCGAGCCACTGGGCGGGGGCGACCTGAGCGCTGGGATCGATGGGCGGGCGGACTTTGCCAGCTACAATCTCTACCACACCGAACGCCGGAGCCGGCTCGATCCGACCAAACGGTTGGATGCCCGATACCTGGGTGGCGGTGCCTTTCTGCGGTGGAGAACGTTGCTGGGATCGAACGTGGCGCTGGATCTCGGTGCCCGGGCCGACGCGGCGCACTATCGCAGTCTGGACCGGTTGGCCGGAGGCGTCTGGCGAAGCAGCACCAGTGTTCTGCTGAGTCCCAAGCTGGGAGCGCGCTACCTCATTGGCGGGGGATGGTCGTTGTTGAGCTCGGTCAGCCGCGGCTTCCGGGGAGCGCCAGGAGTCGTGGCCGAGCCTACACTGGAGCCGATCCAGGGTTGGAGCAAAGAGATCGGTGCGAGATACGACGGGAGCACGGTGACCGCACAGCTTGCCCTGTTTCGGCTGGATGTGTCTCACGAGCGGATTCAAGATCCGGTGACTCGTGAGGTGCTGCCTACCGGAGAGAGTGCCCGGCAGGGCATCAACCTGGAAGCCGAAGTCCGGCTCACCTCGAAACTCAAGCTCACGGCCGATGGGACGATCAACGACGCCAAGGTGAAGGGTGAGCCGAGTGAGCCGGCAAACCCACTCGTGGTACCCGAACTGGCTGTAGGGATTGGAGGCAAACCGATTCGTCCCTCTTTCCATATCGAGCCGCTGGAGCCGGGTGACCCGGTGCCCAATGTGGCGCGGTGGATCGGGCGACTGGGCCTCGAGGGGGCTCTGGATCGCCGGCTTACGACACGCGGCCAAATCCGGTTTTCGGGACCGTACACGCCTATTGGAGAGCCCGGTGTGGAGACCCGTTCCTACGCCGTGCTCGATCTGGGCACGTCGATCGATGTGCCGGCACTCGGTGCTGTGATCGACCTCGAGCTTCAGAACGTGCTCGACGCCAAGTACCCGGAGCTTCGGGCTTCCGGGTTCATCAACCCCGGGGCACCCCGTACGCTCCGGGCCGCGCTGCATTTCGCCAACGATCGATGAATCGCCAACTTCGACTTCTCCCTAGCGAGGATCCTGTGCGAACTCTCCCCCGGTTTCTGCTCACTCTGGCTCCTGTCGCCATGGCGGCCCTCGGCTCCGCCTGCGGCAATGGTGATGAGCTCCAGCCCGAGGACCACACGCCCGTCTCGTACAACGTGCTGATCAACGATGTGGCGGTCTCACCGCCCTACACCTTCGTTGCCGGACAGACGGCTCGCGTCCGAATCAAGTTCTTCAATGCCGCGGGGGAGGATCTCGATTCCGAGGAGACTGGACACTTCGCCGGATTGACCTTCAACCCCGTTGCGCTCGCCACTGCCGTGCGGCTGAACGACCACCACTATCAGTTCGATGTCACCGGGGGAACGGCGGGCGCTGGTACGGTGCAGGTGGGATACGGCCACGAGGACGTTGCCGATGAAACCGTCTTCGATCCGGTACCGGTCAATGTGACGACGTCCGGCGGAGGAAACCCTCTATAACAATGGCCTGGAGCGCTTGTCCTGCCTACATTGTGACCATGACAGTGAGCGCCAAGCCAGTGACACCCGTTGCAGGGCAGGGAGCCGGTACGCCAACCGTTTGGGTAGACGGAAAATGGTGCGACCGTGCCAGCGCCACGATTTCGGTGTACGACCACGGCCTGCTCTATGGTGACGGTGTGTTCGAGGGTGTTCGAGTATATGGCGGCAAGATCTTCCGTCTGTCGGAGCACCTCGAACGGCTGTACGACTCCGCCAAGGCCATCTGGCTCACCATCCCCATGGATCGGCAGGAGATGACGGCCATCACGGAGGAGGGGGTGCGGCGGTCGGGAATTACGGAGGCCTACGTCCGCCATATCGTGACTCGTGGAGTGGGAGACCTGGGCCTCGATCCCCGCAAATGTGCCAAACCTTCAGTGCTCATCATTGTCGACACCATCAAGCTGTGGCCGGAACAGGTATATGAAGCCGGGCTCAGCGTGATCACCGCGGGAACGCCGATTCCCCACCGGGAATCGCTCTCGCCTCGAGTAAAATCACTCAACTACCTCGCGCATATCCTGGCCAAGATCGAAGGGATTCATGCCGGTGCCGATGAAGTCCTGATGCTGGACAGCGCCGGCGCGGTTGCGGAGGGCTCGGGCCAGAACGTTTTCGTGGCAAAGAACGGTCGGCTCAAAACGCCGCCACCCTACGCCGGCATTTTGAAGGGGGTCACCCGAGACGTCGTCATGGACCTCGCCGCCAAGGCGGGGTATCACGTCGAGGAATCAGTGCTGAACCGCTACGATGTCTACACCGCTGACGAAGCATTCTTGACTGGCACGGCTACGGAGCTGGTGGCAATCCGGCAGCTCGACGGGCGCATCATCGGCAGCGGCAAGGCAGGCCCTATTACCCGTGACCTACGCGCACGATTTCAAGCGTTGGTACGGAGCTGACGGTCTCTGCATGGCGTGGCGGATACTGGAGCACGCAGGTCGTAAATGGAACGTTTCTCTGGCCGCCGAGCGTGGCCCGAATTCATCGCAGTGGAATCTCGTGTTCTCCTTTCGTGCCAGTGATCCGGCTCAGCGCTCCATCTGGGCCACCTACCCTCTCTCGTCTTCCTCGAAGGCATCGTTGTTTGCGCAGGCCGACCGCATTTCAGACAAGGACCTGGTGGAGCTCCTCGCCGCACAGCTGACCTAAAAATGGCATGGGCTTTGCCCTGCCCGCTCGTGTGTCTCTCCCTGAATTCGAACCTGCCCCAAGGACGACAATGTCGTCAGCTCCGCTCCCGGAACGCCTGCGTTTCGCGGAGTTCACCCTCGACCGGCTACCGAACGGTCGTTGTCGTGCGCGGGTCGGGTTGACCTGGAAGGACTCCGAGCAATTCACCGGCGAGGGCGAGGGCCTCGCGTCTCAGGCCGGTGAGCTGCGTTGTTCCGCCCAGGCATGCGTGGTGGCGCTGGGGCAGGCGGTGCAGGGTGGATTGAGCTTCGAGCTGCTCGGTGTCAAAGCGGTTCGGGCGTTCGATGCTACCGTGATCATCGTTTCTCTCGCGGTCCATGGGGAAGGGCCCGGGAGCGGACAGCGTGTAGTGGGCTCGTATCTCACGGAAACCGATACTCCCCGCGGTGCCGCGCTCGCTGTCCTGAACGCGACCAACCGAATCCTGGGAAACCGGCTGTTCATGCGGTAGTCGCTATCCCCTTCGGTTCCCCAGCCAGCGCAAGGGACTGCACCGGGGCCTGCCTCAGTTCGCCCTTGGGTCCTGCGGTTTGCACGTGACATCGGCGGGCGATTTGCGCCCGAAATCTTTCCGAAGGCGCCACGGTGGTTGATCAGCCCCGCGCCCATAGGAGTCTTTATGCACCGATTCTGGATCGTTCTCTCGATCGCCGGATTCATGGGCTGCAGCGGACGTAACGTCCCCTCTACACCCTCGCCTCGTCTGGCAGGGTCACCGCTCACCGGGAACCATCCCATCCCGCCTCCGCCCTCGATCAGCAGCCTCGACTCACTCGGTCTCTCCCTGGCTCCGGAGATTGACTCGCTTCTCGCCGACGATGTAGACGATCGCCGGCAGGCGGCTGACTCGGCAGCAGACGAGGCGGTGCTGGAAGAGTTGGCCGAGGCGCACCCGGATGAAAGTGCGGAGGACGGGACGGACGAGGCGATCGAGTCGGATCCGGGCGGCGCCAACGCGGTCACCTGGGATATCGACGTCGCCACCTACAACAGCCACGATCGAGTGCAGTATTACCTGGACTTCTTTCAGGGCCGCGGCCGTGAGCGGATGGAGATCTGGCTCACCCGCTTGCCGCGGTACGAGGGGATGATCCGTGAGCGCCTCCAACGAGAGAGTCTCCCGGGAGACCTGGTCTATCTCGCGCTGATCGAGAGCGGTTTTTCCAATACCGCGACCAGCCGGGCCAAGGCGGTAGGGATGTGGCAGTTCATGAAGCGAACCGCAAAGGGGTACGGCCTTCGGGTGGACTCGTGGGTGGACGAAAGGCGGGATCCGTTCAAGGCGACCGACGCCGCCGTGCGCCACCTGGCGGATCTGAACCGGCGGTTCGGTTCGCTATACCTCGCAGCGGCGGCATACAATGCGGGCTCAGGCAAGGTATCGCGCGGTATTATCCGCCTGCCCGACGACGACGAAAGCGACCCGGTCAAGTCCGACGCCACCTTCTTCCGCCTCTACGATACCAAGCTGCTCCGGCGGGAGACCAAGGACTATGTGCCCAAGCTCATCGCCGCCGCACTCATCGCCAAGGAGCCCAGGCGTTATGGCTTCCGGGTTGGTGACGCCGAGCCGGCTGCCTACGACTCGATCGTGGTACCCGACATGACCGGGCTCGATGTCATAGCCCGCCTGGCGGACACCACCGTCGCCGCCATTCGCGAGCTGAATCCCCAGTATCTCCGGCTCGCCACACCGCCGAAGTCCCGCGCGGTCGTGCGCCTGCCGGTCGGACGCGGAGAGCGAACCGTCACCGCATATGCCGAGCTGCCCCGCCGGCAGCGGGTCACGTTCATCGAGCACTACATGGCCCGGGGCGAGACCCTGGGTGGGCTTGCCCGCCGCTATCGCGTGAGTCAGGCCTTGCTCTTTGCAGCGAACCCGAAGCTCAACAGCCGCAGGATTCGAATCGGACAGCGAGTCATCATTCCGACCGGTGGTGGCGTCCCTTCGACCAAGGTGGCACGCAGGATGGCCGAGCCGGTCGTGGCGGCGGGTACCAGCACGGGGACCTTTCACCGGGTGCGGCGAGGGGAGACCATCTCGGAGATCGCCGACGAGTATGGGGTAACCCAGCGGGAGCTGCTCACCTGGAATGGTCTGGACCGTCGGGGACGGATCCGCGTGGGGCAACGGTTGCGGGTGGTCTCACCGGACGCAGTGCGCCCGCCGTCGCCCCAGAGGGATACGAGAGATGCCGCCGGAGTGCGAACTCACGTGGTGCGACGGGGGGAAACGCTCACGGGCCTGGCGAAACGGTATGGCGTCTCGGTCCAGGCCCTGAGAGAGGCGAATGGAATGACAGAGCGCGAGACCTTGAAGGCCGGCGTCGCCCTCAAAATCCCCGGTTAGCGAAGCGGGTTGGCCGTCATCGGGCGATAGCCTCTCAACACCGCGTCGGAATATCCGTTCGCCGGGTTGCCGCCCTTGGCCAGGATCTGATCGACCCGCTTGGGTCCTCGGTTGTACGCCAGCAGTGCCAGGTGGATATCGTAGTTGAATCGGGTCAGCAGCTCGTTGAGAAAGCGGAAGCCCAGGCGCAGGTTGGTGTCGCGATCGTAGAGATCGCGTTCCTTGATGTTCGGCTGGTAGAACCGTGCGGTGGCGAGCTGAAGCTGGGTGTAGCCGAAAGCCTGCATGGGGCTCTTGGCCTTGCGGTTGAACTGGCTCTCGATCTTGACCAGCTGATATCCCAGTGAAGGATCGATTCCTTCACTGAGGGCGATGTCGTAGATGGCAGCCGACAGATCCGCCGGAATCTGATATCGGGTCGAGTTCTCCAGGATGGCGTTGGCCCGCTCGAGCTGCAGCTTGAGAACCATGGTCTCACCCTTGGCGGCTTCCAGCTGTTTGCCGAGGCTTCCCATCCGCCGGGCGACAATACCTGCATCCGGCAACGTGGCGTGATCGCTGGCGGCCCGCACGGCCTTGTTCCATCCGCCCAAAGCGCCGATCCCCACCGCAACAGCCAACAACACGCCGCCCCGAATCAGAACGCGTTCCGCCGTCATCGGCTTGGGTTCGCCGTAATCAATGGGTCTCGCCACGTGACAACCCCTTTCTCTCGTGAGAAGGCCGCACCACCGCACCGGTCAAGCCTCGGGTCGGCTCCAATCGCCTCGGGTTCCACCGGTCTTGCTAACCAGACGAACTTCTTCGATAAGCATTCCTCGATCGATTGCCTTGACCATGTCATACACCGTCAAACACGCGACCGCGACCGCGGTCATTGCTTCCATTTCTACACCGGTCCGGGCGACGGTCTTGGCCACCGCCGTGATTCGCACCCCGGGCAACTCCGGCTCGAGCCGTGCCTCGACCTGTACGAGATCCAAAGCCAGTGGGTGACACAGGGGGATGAGCTCACCCGTGCGTTTGGCTCCCATGGTACCCGCCACCTCCGCTACCGCCAGCACATCACCCTTAGCCACGGCGTGCGCCGCCACTTCCTCGAAGGCGTCTCGCGACATCCGCACTACCCCCTCAGCCACTGCGGTGCGGGCCGTTTCATGCTTTGCGCTCACATCCACCATGCGGGCCCGGCCCAGCTCGTCGAGATGGCTCGGCTTCACAGCACCTCTGCCAGCTCGTCACTGAGCACCGCCAGCAGTATCTGGGGGTTCACATTCCCCCATGCGGCCTCCCGGGCGTCGGCTACGTGCTCCAGAGCCTCGAGCAGCGGGCCGGGAGTGCGGTGGCGGAGCAAGGCCTCCGGAACCTGGCGCCGGGGGGTACCGCCTACTGTACCTCTGGCGGCTTCTCCCAAGGTTTCTGCTAAGGCATCGAGCATTGCCGTAAATTCCCCGCGGGCGGACCAGGGTGGTTGCCGCAGCGCTCGCTCGAGTGAGGGTTCCGACCCCGCCAGAACCGCTTCCAACAGCTGATACGCAGCTCGCTGGGCCTTTCCACTCTCCTCTTCGCTCGCCAGGGCCCGACCGATGGAGCCGCCGGCCAGGGCCACGCGCTCATTCAGCTTTTCCGCCGAAGGCGTCGGGTGTAGATGGGCCTGCAGGAACTCCCGAACTTCGGCGTCACTCAGCGGACCCAACCGAACCGACACCGCCCGGGAACGCACGGTGGGCAGCAGCCGCCGGGGCTCCACTGTGGTCAGGATGAAGAAGCTTCCGGCAGGCGGCTCCTCCAACAGCTTGAGAAGCGCATTGGCCGCTTCGGGGCTTGCCTCCTGTGCCACCAGCCGGTCTGCTTCGGCGATAATGAATATTCGGCTGCCACCTTCCACCGACGTCAGCGCGGCGCGCCGCTGCAGCAGCCGCACCATCGCGATGCCGTGGCTGGCCATGCCGTCGAGCTCGCTATACATCGGCTGACTGCGCCGATCCTCGATGACTTGGGCCAGCGACTGGGCGGCTTCCTCGACCTGCTTCTCCGGATCGGAGGCCTTGGGCCTCGGGATCGGGATGAACCAATGCAGGTCGGGATGGGAGCAGGTTCCCACCAGCTTGCAGGCTCGGCAAGACCCGCAGGGATCCTGCTCCCGCCGCTCACAGAGAAGCAGCTGGGCCAACCAAAGAGCTAGACGCTGCTTTCCGACCCCGGCGGAACCGGTCAACAGGATTACCTGGGGTAGCTTCTCAGAAGCTACCGCACGGGCGAACCGGCTCCGGACACCGTGGTGGCCGGTCAGCGGGGGCAGAGGCATCGCACAGAAGCTAAACAGGAACCCGAAAAGTCCCAGTATCGTTTCTGTAACATTTTTTCTGACAACGACTTATAATGCAGCCCCGGAATCTTCGGTGTCAACAAAATATTCGGCCTCTCTCTAAGGCTGAGAAAACCGGTTGCCCTCTTGACACTGATGCATGACCGTCCACATCGAAGTCCGACAAGTCGTTCAGCAGAAGCAATGGTGTTCGGTTGGCGCCCGAAGAACTTAGTTGGGTGCCCCAGGACGGGCTGTGGCTGGGCTCACCGGAAGGCGCAAGTGTATTCATGGGGAGCTTACATTTAAACACCCTTCGAGGCGGTCTACCAGGGGGTCTTGCAGGCCACATCGTCGTTGCCTAAGAAGGTGCTGGCCGCTAGTTTTGGCCTGCCGCACAATCCCGAGTAGCTCAGCTGGTAGAGCAGGTGACTGTTAATCACCGGGTCGGGGGTTCGAGTCCCTCCTCGGGAGCTTCGAAGACACCGTTTACCTCAAATTAGTCGATTTCTTTCAAGCACTTGGCCTCATTCGGCTAGGTGCTTTTCGCTGGGCCGTCGCTCGTCGTTTCCGTTTTTGCTGCGCGAACGGCCCCAGGAGGCAGGGAAAAAGTAGCGAGAAATGTCATGCAGAAAGAGCGGCCGAGAAATCCGTCGCGCTCACAGGTTCTCAGCTACAGGTCTTGAGCGCTTCTGCAAGATGCGGTGGATCGCTGCACTGAGATCGTCCAGGCGAAAGGGCTTAGTCAGTATCGGACGGTCAAGTTCCAAGTCGGAGCGAAAGGCTGACATAAAAATAATTTCCGGAGCGTTAGGTAATGCTGCCAGACGGGAGGCGAGTTGATAGCCATCGAGCCGGGGCATCAGCAGATCGCAGACCACAAGGTGGACTTGTATGCCGGACTGCTCCAGCAACGTCAAGGCTTCGACGCCATCCCCTGCAGTCAGCACGCGATATCCCGCCTGCTCCACCTTTCGAGCCATGATGCGGCGAACACCGTCGTCATCATCTACCACCAACACCGTGAGGGTGAGGAGCTGAGAGTCTAGCGCGGGTGAACCCATTGGAAACCTTGGACCCGGGAGACATCCGGGAATGGCAGGGTGCATCAAGAGGTACTACCCTTCCAAAATAACACCTTTCTCGACGTTACGCTGAAACCCCGCGAGCCGGTTCGCCTACATCTTAGAGGACCGCATGTGGAGATCCGTCCCCAGGCTCAACATCGCATCACCCGATCGATCGGCCGCAATCCGACTCTTCGCGCTCTCCTTCCTGTCGCTGTTCCTCGAGCTGATGATGATCCGCTGGGTCCCCGGGGCGATCCGGCTGGTAGCGTACTATGCCAACCTGATGCTGATCAGTTCGTTCCTCGGAATCGGCCTGGGTGCGATGCTCGCGGAGCGCCGGGCCAACCTTATCCGGTGGTTTCCGGCTCTTCTGGCGGCTGATGTCCTCTTCCTGGTTCTTTGCCGGAACATCCTCCTGCCCGGCAACCCGGCCGAGCTGCGGTTTATGGCCTTCGAGGGCGGCCTCACGAACTATCTCGTGCTGCTCGGGGTGTTTTTTCTGAACGCCGCCTTGTTTGTTCCGCTGGGGGAACAGATCGGCCAGCTATTCCAGCGGCTCTCCAATCTCAGGGCGTACGCCTGGGATCTGGGTGGAAGCCTGGCCGGCACCGTCGTCTTCGGCCTCTTTGCTGTCCTGCACTTCTCCCCCCAGATCGGTCTTGCGCTCGCCGTGCTCCTGTTCGGGCTGCTCTATCGCGATCAGCTACGACAGGTGCGCACGATTGTGCTCCTGGTCCTTGCATTGGCTCTGTCGGTGCTGACCACCGAGCGGCGGGCGGTTTGGTCGGCATACAGCTACCTCGTCATGGTTGCGCCGAGCGAGGTCTCCTGGGAGTGGTACACTTCGGCCCCACGCCCACCGGCCGACCTGATGACGATGCGGGATCCTCCTTCCTACATTCTCACAGTAAACCAGAACTTCTACCAAATTCATCGCACCAATGATCTACGTCGTTTCACTCCGGGGACGCGCGGCCACGCCGAGGCGGACACCGTCAGAGTGGTGTACCAGATTCCCTATATCTTCCAGCCCAAACCCCGGCGGGTTGCAGTCGTCGGATCGGGCGGTGGAGTCGACGTCGAGGCCGCGCTCCTGAACGGAGCCGGGCACGTCGATGCGGTCGAGATCGATCCTGCCATCGTTCGACTGGCACGGCGATACAGCGCGGCCGGGGTCTACGACCATCCGAAAGTTGCGGTGCACATCGATGATGCGCGGGCGTTCTTCGAGCGGGCAACGCCGGGCTACGACCTGATCAGCTTCGGATTCCTCGATTCGCACGGTCTCTTCAGCTCCATGGCCAACATTCGGCTCGACGGTTTCGTC
>JAICPP010000173.1 GCA_025929805.1 Gemmatimonadales bacterium
AGCGCCGGCGCCAGCAGAAAGAGCCAGCGGTTGGCCACCGCCGGGAAGGTCTCCTCCTTGAGAATGTTCTTCAGACCGTCCGCCGCGGGCTGAAGCAAACCCGCCGGGCCCACGCGATTGGGGCCGCGACGATTCTGCATCCACGCACTGACTTTCCGTTCCATTAAAGTGAGGAGCGCCACCCCTACCATGAGCACGGTAAAGACCACCAGCATCTTGGTAACGCTGAGGAGCAGATATCCTTTCATCTCGGGCGTCACATGACCCCCAAATCGACTCGCTGGCTCTCGCCCACGCCCTCACCGCCCGCTTCCAACGCCCGCCCAGTGTACCCCATCTCGGAATACGTGAGTCCGGCAAAAAGAGGCCACTTATCTCCGAGAAGCTCGAAGGCTTCGGCCGCAGTAGATGGTGCCGATGCGCTCGGTCCAGGACCCGCCAGGACCTCTCCAGCAATCCACCATGCCGGGCGTGCCATGCCAGGTTGCGATTTGGCCTGATTAAATCGCTGGATCCGCCGATCGCGGTTCACGTAGGTGCCGTTCTCCTCGGCCATATTGGTCACCGGCAGCACCAGCTCGGCGCTGCGCAGCCCATCGGCCCAGACAGTTCCGAGCACTACCACGACTCCAGGGCCCGCGGCGATCAGACCCTGATCCGCCTCGCTCAGATCCGCATCCAGAACGATCACCAGGCCCGCACTGGTGACCTGCCGCAGTGCCTCCGCCCAGTCGGTGCGGTATCCCAGCAATTCGGCACCTGTCAGGTTGGGAGCCCGCTCCGGTCGCAGGGCCAGGTTCGGTACTCCCACCAGCGGCGCCTCGTCCCCGACCGGCACCTGCACGGCAGCCGTCACACTCAAGCGTCCCAACATCAGCTTCACCAGGCCGAGGGACTCGGTGGACGCACGTCCGGACGCCAGGATCACTGCCGAACCCGACAGGCCCCGAACCAACTGGCCCAGGCGGTCCAGCGCTGTATCCCAATCGCTGGCCAGGTGGCGCCCGCCATCCTTGACCAGCGGCGCTTCCACCCGGTCGCCCCGGTTCAGCCACCGGTAGTTCATCCGGCCGTAATCACAGATGAAGTGGCGATTCACCTCGAGGTTTGGACGGGGGCGTATTCGGACCACCACGTCATCCCGGGTATCGATGGTGATGTTGCAGCCTTGGCTACAGCCGGGACAGACGCTCGCGGTCTTGTCCAAGTCCCAGGCCCGCGCCTTGTGCAGGAAATCCTTGGAGATGAGCGATCCCACCGGGCAGAGATCCACGACGTTGCCGGACCAGGGGTGGTCGAGCCGCTGCTCCGGCGAGATCCCGATGTACGCCCGGTCGCCACGCTCCGACACATTCAGGACCGGCTCCTCGGCCACATCCTCCATGAAACGCACGCAGCGAGTGCACAGAATGCACCGGTTCGGCACGTACAGGACGTCGGGACCAAAGTCCTCCACCGGACTGTACCGCTTGGCGTACTCGCTGTAGCGGGTGCCGGCGCGACCCTCCTGGAACACGTAATCCTGAAGCTCGCACTCGCCGGCCTGGTCGCAGATGGGGCAATCCAGCGGGTGGTTGATCAACAGGAGCTCGAGCACTCCTTCTCGCGCCTTCAGAGCCTTGTCGCTCCCGACGTGGACCACCTGCCCTTCGGCCACCTGGGTGACGCACGCGGGCATCAGCTTGGGCGCCTTCTCCACTTCCACCAGGCACATGCGGCACAGCGCGGGTGACACAGGCAACGCGGGGTGGTAGCAGTAATGCGGTACCAGGATGCCGGCCTGCTTGGCGGCTTCGATGATGGTCGTGCCTTTTGGCACGCTCACCGGAGCACCGTCTATCGTCACATTCACCAGTTCGTCAGCCATGCAGTCTCTCAAACACCAGCCATTGCCGGCTCCCGAGCGCCCTGTATATACGCCTCGAACTCGTGCCGGAACTTTTGAATTCCGCTCACGATCGGGGCAGCGCAAGAGTCGCTCAGGACGCAAATCGTCTTGCCCGTCATGTTGTCCGACAGATCGAGCAAGAGCTGAAAGTGCTCCTGCTTCCCCTTCCCTGTGAGAATCCGCTCCAAAATCCGCACCGACCACGCCGTGCCTTCACGGCACTGGGTACACTGGGCACAGGATTCGTGGGCATAGAACCGGGCCAGCCGCCAGATCTGATAGACCATGTCGGTGGTATCGTCCATGACGATCATTCCTGCCGAGCCGAGCATCGATCCCTTCGCTACCACGCCTTCGTAGTCCAAAAGGCAATCTTCGGCCTCGGCCGCACTCATGATGGGTACCGAGGACCCACCCGGAATGACTGCCTTGAGTGTCCGGCCCGGCCGCATCCCACCGCACATTTCGTAAATCAGCTCCTTCATCGGCGTGCCCATGGTCACTTCATAGTTCCCCGGACGCTGGATGTGGCCGCATACCGAGATCAGCTTGGTCCCGGTGCTCTTCGGGTTGCCCAGTGCCAGTCCCTTGTACCACTCACCTCCACGCATGATGATGTGGGGCACGGCCGCCAGCGTCTCGACATTGTTGATGGTCGTGGGCATGCCGAACACACCGGCCTGCGCTGGATAGGGCGGCTTGATCCGGGGGTTACCTCGTTTGCCCTCGATCGAGTTGAGCATCGCAGTCTCTTCGCCGCAGATGTACGCACCTGCGCCGCGATGGATGATCATCTCGATCCGCTTACCGCTGCCGAACACGTTCGCTCCAACAGCTCCCTTTGCAGTCGCCTCATCGATCGCCTGCTGCATGATCTTGAGCGGCTCGGTGAACTCGCCCCGGATATAGATGTAGCAGCGCTCCGCACCTATGGCGTACGCCGCAATGGCGCAGCCCTCGAGCAGCTGGTGCGGTGTCCACCGCATGATCTCCCGGTCCTTGAAGGTTCCGGGTTCCGATTCATCGGCGTTGCAGACCAGGTAGTGGGGACGGCCATCCGCCTTGGGCATCAGCGACCACTTGAGCCCGGTCGGAAAGCCTGCGCCCCCGCGCCCCCGAAGGCCGGACGTCTTGATTTCCTCCACGACGGCTTCCGGGCTCATGCGAAGCACCTTGCGGAGTGCCTCGTAGCCACCTCGCTTGACCCACCCATCGAAACTCCGCGCCTCGGGGTCACCGAAATGCTTGGAGAGAACCGGGTTTTCCTTGGGATGCGAGGGGTGTGGATAGCCCATTACTCATACCTCTGGAGGATGCCGGCGATCTTCTCGGGCGTCACATTCTCGATGAAGTCGTCGTCGACCAGGATCGGGGTTGCAAATCCGCAGGCCCCAAGACACTCGACCTCGATGACGGTAAATCGACCATCGGGGCTGGTTGCCCCGAGCTCGCGGCAGCCGGTCTGTTCCAGCAGTGCCCTGACCACGTCTTCGGCACCGCAGATGTTACATGGAGTTGTGGTACAGACTTGAATGAAGTGCCGCCCGACGGGATGGGTGTGGTACATGGTATAGAACGTCACCACGCCCTTTACGTAGGCCGGCGTGAGCCCCAACACTTCAGCGACCTCTCCTATCGCCGGCTCGGAGATCCAGCCGCGTGCCTCCTGTATCATCCAGAGTGCTGGGAGCAGACAAGCCTGCTTGGTAGGGTAGAGGGTGAACAGCTGCTCCAACTGTGCCAGACGTTCCCCTCGAAAAAGCCGCTCATACGGGGCCGTTTCGGTTCCATGCCCTCCGTGAGCGGACCCGTGCTCCGCGAACCCCCGAGGAGTGCCGCTGCTTCCTGCCCCGCTGCCCCCCTGACCCGCTGTCAGACTCACCGGTCCACCTCTCCCATGACTATGTCGACGCTGGCGTTGATTGCGATGACGTCGGACAAGAGGGCTCCCTCGCACATCGTGGGGAGACTGGCCAGGTTGATGAAGGAAGGGGGCCGAATGCGCCAGCGCACCGGCTTGCTGGTCCCATCGGATACTATGTAGTAGCCCAGCTCACCTTTGGGATTTTCCACTCCCAGGTACACCTCACCCACCGGTGGCTTCACTCCCTCCATGACCTGCTTGAAGTGGAAGATCATGGCTTCCATGTCGCTCATCGCGCGGGATTTGGGCGGAAGCACCACGCGTGGGTCGGAGACGTTGATCGGCGCCCCCTTCAGCCTGGCCAGCCGGTCGAGCGCCTGCTCCAGGATTCGATTGGACTGCCACATCTCCTCCATGCGCGTCCGGTAACGGTCGTAGATGTCGCCGTGCTCACCGATCGGCACATCGAAATCGTATGTCTCGTAGTCCAGATAAGGTCGGTCTTTGCGCACATCGTAATCCACTCCGCTCGCCCGGAGCATGGGGCCGGAAAGCGACAGGTTGATTGCCTCCTCGGCGGTGAGCGCGCCCACTCCCTGTGTGCGCCCGATCCAGATGGCGTTCCGGGTGAACATCGTGTCCACCTCGGTCAGGGTTTTCGGAAAGGTCTGGGTAAACTCCCGAAGACCTGCCTCCCAGCCGTCGGGGACGTCGGCCATGAGCCCGCCCACCCGGGTGAGGCTGGTGGTGAGCCGTGCCCCGGTCCACGCTTCCTGCAGGTTGTAAATCCGCTCCCGCTCCTGAAACGACCAGAGAAATGGCGTAAAGGCGCCGAGATCGATGCCGGTGGTACCCAGCCAGACGAGGTGAGAGATGATGCGGCTCATCTCACAGGCGATCACCCGGAGCACCTTGCAGCGCTCAGTCAACTCCAGGCCCATCAGCTTTTCCACCGCCAACGCGAGGGCCACGTTGTTCGCCATGGGCGACAGATAGTCAGTGCGATCGGTCAGGGGAATGATCTGATTGTACTGGCGGTACTCCCCCAGCTTTTCAAAGCCGGAATGGAGATAGCCCACGTGGGGGATGCACCGCCTTACGGTCTCTCCCTCGAGCTCCAGCACCAGCCTGAGCACGCCATGCGTGGCAGGATGCTGCGGGCCGATGTTCACCAGCATGTGCTCGGCTCCGAGATCCTCGCGGTAGCCGTCGCCGTCGCTCACGCCCAGGGGTACCCGGGTGGGGTGACCCTCGGCGTCCACACCCGGGGTGGCGAGCGCCATCTCGACCGTGCGCAATGTCATTTCAAGAACCCTCGCTCACCACGGCCGAGCCGCTCCTGCATGTCCTTGGGCAGCTCCGCGTATTCGTCGGCGATAGAAAGCTCTTCCAACGAGTAGTGAGCTTCCGGGTTGGCCGCGAGTGCCTGCCTGGTCTGCTCGGCGCGACTAAAGTGTCCCCGCAGCGGGAAGTCCTTTCGTAGCGGATAACCTTCGGCGTAGGTCTCCCACATCAGAATCCGGCGGAGATCGGGATGTCCAACAAACGTGACGCCGAACATGTCGTAGACTTCCCGTTCCAGCCAGTCTGCGCCGTGCCAGAGATCGTACACCGACCGGAGCTCGAGTGGGCCTCGCTTATCCAGCGCCACTTTGACCCTGAGGTCTTCCCTGCGGCCCAGTGAGCGCAGTTGATACACGACCTCGAGCGGACGCTCGGGGTCGCGGTAATCCACCGCAGTCACATCCGTCAGGTAGTTGAACTCCTGTCCCGGGACGTCCTTGAGCCAGGCCAGCACGTCGTGAGACCGGTCCCGCTCTATGAAGACGACGGTCTGGTCCGACGACACGAAGTGACGTCCGATGGCGGAACCGAACTCTGAACGAAGAGCAGGGACTGAGTGAGAGGGTACCGTCATACTCCGAACTCCTGGTCCCGAAGGAGCCTGACCCTGAATGCAGTGAAGGGGAAGGAGCCTGAGGGATCTTGCTGGCCAGGTGCAGGAACCCGGCACAGCAGATCCCTCGCTGCACTCGGGATGAGGACCACAAGTGTCACGAGGATCTCGTCTGGGAGATTGAGTTCCCAAAGGGCTCGCTGAGCTCGTCGACGCGTTCAGGCGGGAGGAAGAGCCCGGAGGGACCAACCAGCCTCTCCTCTCGCAGGGTCTCATCGGCGATGGTCTCTCCCTTGATCTTCTTTTGCAGCAGAAGAATTCCGTACATCAGGCCTTCCGGACGAGGCGGGCACCCCGGAACATAGACATCCACGGGAATGATGGTGTCGATACCCTGCACCATGGAGTAGTTATCGAAAATGCCTCCGGTCGACGCACACGCCCCCATGGAGATGGACCACTTGGGTTGCGGCATCTGGTCCCAAATGCGCCGGATGACCGGGGCCAATTTGAACGGCAGCCGACCCGCGCAGATGAGCACATCGGCTTGGCGGGGCGAGAAGCTCTGCCGCTCCATGCCGAAGCGTGCAATGTCGAAGCGGCTGGCCGCGGTGGCCATGTACTCAATGGCGCAACAGGCGGTGCCGAAAGGCATGGGCCAGAGCGAGTTAGCACGCGCCCAGTTGGTCAGAAAATCGAGCCGGGTCGTAACCCAGTTGGGCGACATCGAGGAGACTGTGGTCACCTCGTCGCCCCGCTTCTCGGTCGCGGGGTTGGTCAATCCCATTGCAAGGCTCCGCGCTTCCAGATATAGACGTACCCCACCGCGAGGATGAGGATGAATACGAACATCTCGATGATCAAAAGGCCGGCGATGGAGCTGAGCTGCTGGAATGCCACGGCCCAGGGAATCATGAACACGGTCTCGATATCGAACACGATGAAGAGCATCGCGATCAGGTAGAACTTGACCGAGAAGCGCTCCCGGGCATCCCCGAGCACCGGCATCCCTGACTCGTAGGGGGCAATCTTGGTGGGGGTACGCCGGTAGGTCGAGAGGATGTGGGAGACGCCCAGCATCATGATCGCATTGGCTACCACAAACACGATCAGGAGCAGGATGGGCACGTAGGGCTGGAGCATACCTCAACATCTCGCTTTAGTGAAATTTTTCACTTGGCGGCTGAAATTAACCCCCTCCCGGACCCGATTCAACCACCTATCCCCTTTACGTCTGTTCATTTCGGCCGCAGTATTGGTCCGTTGTGAGCCACCCGGCTGGTTCCTGTTCCTGGCCCAGAACTCTTGATCAACCCGGTTCACCCTTGGACTGAGA
>JAICPP010000252.1 GCA_025929805.1 Gemmatimonadales bacterium
CAAGTTCACCAAGCAAGGCGATGACCGCCGTATCATTTCGGGAACCATCGACTCGGGCACCGTGAGCGTGGGGGACTCGGTCATCTTCTATCCCTCGGGGAAGAAGAGCCGGGTCAAGAGCATCGAGACTTTTAACCGGCCGGTGCAGACCCAGGCGGCGGCGGGCTGGGCGGTCGGATTCACGCTGCAGGAGCAGATCTACATCACCAGGGGTGAGATAGCGACCCTGGAGTCCCAGCCTCGTCCCCAGGTGACCACTCGGCTGAGGGTCAGCCTCTTCTGGCTCGGCAAGGAGCCGATGGTCAAGCGCAAGGAGTACCTCCTCAAGCTTGGCACGGCCCGGGTAACCTGCCGGGTCGAGGAGATCATCCGAGTGATGGACGCATCCACCCTCGATGCTACCGCCCAGCGCGCGGTCGTGCAGCGGCACGACGTCGCCGAGTGCGTGCTCAAGCTCGATCGGGCCATCGCGTGCGATCTCGCCGACGACATTGCCGCCACCAGCAGATTCGTGATCGTCGATGACTACGAGATTCGGGGCGGCGGGATCGTACGGGAAGCGCTGCCGGACCGCCAGGCTGTCATCCGCGATCGGGTGCTGCTGCGCAACTACAAGTGGGAGCCCAGTATCATCCAGCCGGAGCGGCGGGCGGAGAAGTACAATCAGAAGGCCGCGCTGATCCTCGTGACCGGTGAGCAGGAGGCCGAGCGAAAGGGTCTGGCCAAGGCGCTCGAGGGCAAGCTGTTCGACGATGGCAAGGTGGTGTACTTCCTGGGGATCGGCAGCGTGCTCTACGGCGTCGATGCCGATATCGAGCGCAAGCCCGAGAACCGGCTGGAACACATGCGCCGATTGGCAGAAGTTGCCAACCTGATGCTGGATGCCGGCATCATTCTCGTGGTCGCGGCGGCCGAGCTCACCCAGGATGATCTCGAAGTCATCAAGACAGCGGTACAGCCCGACCTGATCGAAACGATCTGGGCCGGCGAGACCATTACCACCGATCTGGCCTGCGATCTCCACCTGCCCGCCGGCGCTGCCCCCGAGGCTGTGGATCAGCTCAAGGCTCATCTTCAGGACAAGGGCATCATCTTCCGCCCATGGTGAGCGCCGACTTGCGAGCTGCGGTGACCGGCCTCGCGCGCAAAGCCGGTCGGGCGACGATGGCCTACTATGACGGCCAGATCCCGTCCGAGGTACGGGAGAAGCAGGATCGCAGCCCCGTCACCCTGGCCGATGAAGCCGCACACGACATCCTGGTCGAGGGGCTCCGGCGCCTCGACCCCTCCACTCCAGTGGTCTCGGAGGAAGCCGAAGCGGCATCATTCGAGACCCGGCGTAGCTGGCGCCGATTCTGGCTGGTCGATCCGCTGGATGGCACCAAGGAGTTCATCAAGCGGCGCGCGGAATTCACCGTCAACGTCGCCTTGATCGAGGACGGGGACCCGGTACTGGGTGTGGTTCTCGCTCCAGCGCTCGACCTTCTGTACTGGGGTGTGAAGGCGGGCGGCGCCTGGCGTGAGTCCAATGGTGGGTCTCCCGAGCGGATCTACTCGAAGCCGCAGGAGCCGGGAAAACCGCTGACCGTGGTGGAGAGCCTCTCCCATCCATCGCCGGAGCTGGAGGAGTATTTGCAAACCATCCCGGTTGCGCAGCGCGTAAAGGCGGGGAGCTCGCTCAAGTTCTGCTGGGTTGCCGAGGGGCGGGCCGACATCTATCCCCGGCTGGGGCCAACGATGGAGTGGGACGTTGCGGCCGGGGACTGCGTGTACCGGCAATCCGGCCGCTCCGGCGAGCGGTCGTCTCCGCTCACCTATAACAAGCCCGATCTGCGGAATCCCAGCTTCGTTATCGGTTTGTGAACCGGTCCGGTGTCATGGCGAGCGTTTCCGGAACTCGGTCGGACGCCCCTGTGTTATGGTTCACCGGCCTCTCCGGCTCGGGGAAAAGCACGATCGCAACCCGCGTCCACAAGGAGCTGGAGCGGCGCGGTGTGGAGGTCGAGTACATAGATGGAGATGCATTGCGCGAGGTGTTTCCCAATACCGGCTTCACTCGAGCCGATCGCGAGGAACACCTGCGGCGCACCGGATACATGGCGAGCAGACTGGCGGCCCATGGCGTGACGGTCGTGGCCTCCTTTGTCTCACCCTACCGGGAGTCTCGCGATTTTATCCGGAAGCTCTGCCGCAACTTCGCGGAGATCTACGTGTCGACCCCGCTGGAAGAGTGTGAGCGGCGCGATGTCAAAGGTTTGTATGCCCGGGCTCGGCGGGGCGAGCTGCAACATTTTACCGGGATCGATGACCCGTACGAGCCGCCCCAGCGGCCGGAGCTGACCCTGGACACCCGGCTGATGACTGTAGAGCAGTCCGTGGCAAAGGTGCTCGAACGATTCGAGATCAACTCCGATGGAAGGCAGCATGGACCACCTTGATCAGCTGGAAAACCGGAGCGTTCACATCCTCCGGGAAGCATATGCGAGCTTCAAGAACCTGGGGATGCTCTGGTCCATCGGGAAGGACAGCACCGTTCTTCTATGGCTGGCCCGAAAGGCCTTTTTCGGTCACGTCCCGATCCCGTTGATCCATATCGATACCTCCTTCAAGATCCCGGAGATGATCGAATACCGGGACCGTCTGGCCCTGGAGTGGAATTTGACCATGATCTACGGGCAGAATCGGCAGGCGTTGGAGGAGAAGCGAACCTTTCCTCACGGAGCGGTAGACCGGATTGCCTGCTGCAAGGCGCTCAAGACCGACGCGCTCAAGCACACGCTGAGCGGGGAGTGGCCCCGTTACCGGCTCAACCATACCAAAAAGGTGTATGAGCTGGACCGCAACACGGAGCCCTTCACCGGCGTCATCGTAGGGGCCCGCGCTGACGAGGAGGGGAGCAGGTCGAAAGAGCGATACTTCTCGCCGCGCACCGCGCAGTCTCACTGGGACGTTGGGGATCAGCCACCGGAATTCTGGAACCAGTACAAGACCGACTTTGCGCCGGGCACCCATCTAAGGATCCATCCGCTGCTGGATTGGACCGAGCTCAACATCTGGGAATACATCCGCCGCGAGAACATTCCCACGGTCTCGCTCTACTACAACCAGGGCAGCGGACAACGCTTCCGGTCGCTGGGTTGCCACACCTGTACCCACCCGGTCGAGTCGGACGCCCGCAATGTGGACGACATCATCCTGGAGCTTCAGTCCGGAAAGTTCGCCAATATCGCGGAGCGCTCAGGGCGGGCCCAGGATAAAGAAGGCGGGGGCGGCCTGGAGACCCTGCGGCGCGACGGCTACATGTGATGGATAGGCCACCCCGGATGCTATGTCACAACCAGGTGAACCATGAAGCTTGTTCGGACTGAGAGCAGGGCGCCCGCGCTCGTACGCGAGCACTATGAGGTGGAGCGGGAGCTCTCGGATCGGCTTCGATACGCCACCCGAGAAGAGCGCCGCGCGCTGTACGGGTCGGTGTACGACGAGCTGTTTCAGCGAGTGCCCCATCACCCCCAGAACACCCGGAAATCCCGGCCCGAGCTGACGCAGGCAGGACTGGGGCCTCAGCTCCGGCTGTTGGCACCGTATCTGCGGCCCGAGACGGTTTTGCTGGAGATCGGGCCAGGCGACTGCGCACTATCCATGGCCATCGCGGCCAAGGTTCGCCAAGTGTATGGGCTCGATGTATCCGCGGAAATCACTCGGCGGGTCACTGTGCCATCCAACTTCAAGCTGATCCTGTCCGACGGAGTCAGTGTTCCCCTGCCGCCTGCCAGCGTGGATGTCGCCTACTGCAACCTGCTCATGGAACACCTCCTCCCGGACGATGCGCTGGATCAATTGCTGAACATCTTCCGTGCCCTTCGCGCGGGCGGGGTG
>JAICPP010000327.1 GCA_025929805.1 Gemmatimonadales bacterium
CTCGTGTCCCAGCGGCCGGAGACCGCTCCCTGCGTCGAGGATGACCAGGCGACGGTCGGCAGCAACGGCGATGCACGCCGTGTTGCCGCCGTAGCGCGCGGTACCCGGGCCCGGCGTCGGAATGGATCCCCGAGTTCCCCAGAAGGTTACTTCGTACATGAGAACTGCCTAACGGAGGGAAGAGCCATGCCGCAACCTCTCGGACGCCGGACAGGCTAGGCAGTGGCTACAATCACGGGTTGCCCGTGAGCCCCGTCACGCCCTCCGGGCAGCGAGCATCAACGAGCGGCGGTCCTTCAAGGTGATGTCCTTGCGGGTTACCTGGATAATTCCCCGTTCCACCAAGTTGCGCATGGTGCGCGAGACCGTTTCCCGGCTGGAACCGATCATCTGCGCGATAGTGTGGTGGGTGAGCTTGCGGGTGATGCGATCCCCACCTTCGTCCTCGGCCATTCGGAGCAGGAGATGTGCAACCCGTCCGTTTACGTCGAGTAGCACCAGACTGCCGATCTTCTCGTCTGCCCGGCGCAGGCGTCGAGAGATCTCCTTCAGGAGTGAGATAGCCACCTCTGGCGAGCTACGAAGCCGGGCATGGAAGTCTTCCCGGCGCAGCACCAGCAGGCTGGAATCTTCCATCGCAATCACGTGGGCCGATCTCGGCTCCTCGTCGATCACCGCCATTTCGCCGAAGAAGCTGCCCTCGCCCAGCACAGAGAGGATGACTTCGCGGCCATCCTCCGCGATGAGCACCACCTTGACCTGACCTGCGGCCACAAGGAAGAGCGCGTCTCCCGGATCATCTTCGAAGACGATAACGCTGCCCTTGGGGTAGCTGCGTTCCCGAGTCAGATCGGCGAAGGCAGCCAGGTCTGCTTCGCTCAACCCGGAGAAGAGAGGAACCTTTCGGAGGACCTCCATCGGGGACAGTGGCACTCGCGCCTCGCAGTATGGAAGTGTTTGGCCGTAGCTTACTTGCGGCCAGTAGTGGCTGTCAATGAAGTCGCCGACCAACCGAAACTCTACGAGACGGGTGAATGTGGCTGGCCTCTCGCTCCCATTCGCTTTCGGAAAAGGAGAAGCTCTACCGGGTCTACGGCTGCTCCGATCGGCTCCCCGCTCCTTGCATCGAATCTCTGAAACCGGCTAAATTGAAAGGCTTAGCACTTGACGCTCAGGAGCATTCATGAAA
This sequence comes from Gemmatimonadales bacterium, assembly GCA_025929805.1. Classification (GTDB taxonomy): domain Bacteria; phylum Gemmatimonadota; class Gemmatimonadetes; order Gemmatimonadales; family GWC2-71-9; genus CAVVWJ01. Next base: position 1,190 of record JAICPP010000327.1, read on the forward strand.
GCCGATCTGCATCCCAATTACCGCAAGCTCATGGTCCAGTGTGCCTGCGGCAATCAATTCGAGACCCGCTCCACCGCCACGTCGATTCACGTGGAGGTCTGCGCCCAGTGCCACCCCTACTTCACCGGCAAGCAGCGTCTGGTCGACACTGCCGGTCGAGTCGACCGGTTCCGTCGCAAGTACCAGAGCGAACCGGCGGCTGCTACGCCTAAGGCCTAAGCCGTGGAGGCCCGGCTCCGCCAGGCACTGCTGCGGGCGGATGAAGTAGGCCAGGCCCTGGCAGATCCCGCTACCGCTAAAGATCCCGGGAAGCTCAGGTCGCTCGGACGTGAGCACACCCGGCTGGCACCCGTCGTCAAGCTCGCAGACCGACTAACTCGTCTCCAGCGGGATCTGGACCAGGCGCGCGAGCTGGCGGCCGAATCTGATCCCGAGCTTGCCGCACTGGCCAAGGCCGACCTGGCAAGACTTCCCTCCGAGATCTCCGTCCTCACCGCCGAGCTGCACGAGCTCCTGCTTCCGCGCGACCCGCATGACGATCGCGATGCGATCATGGAAATTCGGGCAGGTACCGGGGGCGATGAGGCGGCGCTCTTTGCCGCCGACCTCTACCGCATGTACCAGCGGTACAGCGAGCGCCAAGGCCTGAGCTGGGAGCCGATCTCGGTCAGCGACGGGCCGTTGGGTGGAATCAAGGAAGCGATCGTCGCGGTACGAGGACCGGAAGCGTATGGGCTGCTGCGGCGGGAATCCGGCGTTCATCGAGTGCAGCGGGTTCCTGCGACCGAGACCCAGGGAAGAATCCATACCTCGGCGGCGACGGTGGCTGTGCTTCCGGAAGCCGAAGAGGTGGATATCAAGATCGATCCTCAGGACCTCAAGATCGA
>JAICPP010000186.1 GCA_025929805.1 Gemmatimonadales bacterium
AGAGCCTTGAGGTTCGCCAGGCACAAAGCGGTGAGGTTGTACCATGGGGCGGCATCCGTGGTATCCAAGCCCAATTCCAATGCTGTCATTGTATTGGGAAACCAAAAGTCAGGTACCACAGCGATTGCAGCTTTACTAGCACTTCATACCGGCTCATCAGTGGCGTTGGACCTCCCAGGCATTCACGGGCCGCTCAAAGTCAGAATGAAAGCCGGGGAAGTCCCGTTTCAACGGTTCCTGAACCGAAACGCCTCCGAGCTTGGCAGGGACATCATCAAAGAACCGAACCTCACGTTCTTCTATGACGAGCTCAGAACAGCTTTCCACCGTACTCCATACCTGATAATTGTACGTGATCCTCGGCAGAACATAAGAAGCATCCTCAATCGTTTGCACCTTCCCGGTGACTTAGAAAGCCTCGATGACGAGATGATGACGAGCCTTCCCCCCATCTGGAAAGTCGATGTTGAAGGACGCTGGTTGGGTCTCAAGGGGGCCAACTACATAGAAATCCTGGCCGCCCGTTGGAATCTCGCGGCCGATGTCTACCTGAAACACAGAAGCGAGATGCTACTCGTACGATATGAGGATTTCGATGCCGCGAAGGTAGCAGTGATATCAGACATCGCGCGCAATCTGGGACTTGTGGCACAACGAGACATAGCTTCCGAGGTTAACACGCAGTACCAATCTCGAGGAAATCGGGCGGTGTCGCTCGATGTGTTCTTCGGAACTGAAAATCTTGCACGCATCGTGAGAATCTGCCGGGAAAGGATGTCTCAATTCGGCTATTCGGCGTAGCCAGCCCTCAAGGACCATCCTTGGCTCTGTTGCGTACGGCTCACAGGACTGGTCCGACAAGGTCCGACGATGCAAGGAGGGCCGCACCTACTTAACGGGGATCCAACGCGAGGGAGATCGTTCCACTACGGTGGGGGGCTGCCCAAGAGGTGCTGGCCAGGAGTACCAGGTACTCGGATCGTTATCGTAGCTCCGAAAAGCCACCCGCGGTAACCTGCCATTCTCACCGGCAAACCACGCCGGATCCATGCGCAGGAGCAGATCCCAGCCGGTCCCGCGCTCTCTGCCAGCGACTTCCCAACCACCTCCGCTACGTTCAGCTCCCATCCTCCAGTCGGGATCGGCGCGGGGCGGCTCCCATCTTCCGTTTCTGCCCCGGTACACCACGCTGCTGTCCAGCACCCTGCGGAAATAGAGCTGAAAGTCATCATGCTGTGGGTCGGGAGCACCGTCTCCGCGGGTATCGAGACTCACCACGAAATCGTCGCCCCAGTAAAACGTAGAATCCGGAATACTCGCAGCAATGAAAACGGTGTCTCGGGCACGAAGCACCCAGACGAGGGCGGTGCCCTGCCGGGTGCGGATTCGCAGCTGAGGCGATCCCAGACTCGCGCGGTCGAGTATCAGCCCGGGGCGGGGCGGCCGTTCGATGGAACCGATCCTCAGGGTGTCCATCGACACCAGCTGCAGTGAAGCCAGTGCCAGCAGCATTCCTATTCCGACTCGAAATCGAGGAGAGGAAGTAGCCTTCCCCGCGGCGGTATTCCCGGCTCCAACTCGAGAATTCCGACCGACGGCGGCAAACCGAATCGCCGGTGCCCGGCACCGCCAGGGTTCATCACGGTGACGACGACATCTACTACGGTGAGCAGGGGCCGGTGGGTGTGCCCGTAGACGATGATCTCAGCCTCGGGGAACGCCGCGTTGAGCCGTTCCGGGGTGGGCGAGCCGAGCTGGTCACCGTGCGTCACGATGATATCGAATCCCTCGAGCACCAGGCTGGCGACCTGCGGAAGCTGGCGACGTACCTCCTCGCCGTCGGTGTTGCCGTACACCGCGGTGACCGGCGCCATCGCTTCCAATTCGGTTAGCAAGTCCAGGGGCCCGAGGTCCCCCGCATGCAGGATGTGATCCACCTCGGCAAAAGCATGGAAGACCTCGGGTCGCAACAAGCCGTGGGTATCCGCGATGACACCCAGGCGCATCAGCGAGTAGCCGCCATCGCCACCGATGCAACAGGACGCACGTTTACCTGGTCCCAGAGGCTTCCGAATGCACTCAACAGCTCGGCCTCTTCGAAGGTACAGTGGCCGTGCCGGGTAACATCGACCTGCCGGAACAGCGCTGAGGCACCCGCCTGACTGACCTTCTCGGCATAGAGCCCGGCCTGAGGGAACGGTACAATGGGATCCCCGGTGGTATGCAGATTCACCAGGGGAACGCTGAGGTTTCCCGAGGTGCTGAATCGTTCGATTCCCGTGAGAGCCGCCGGGTCCGCAGTAAAGCGCTCGACTCCGGCATTGAGCGCCGTATCATCCGCCGAACCGGTGTACACCCGCGAGGTGTTGTCGAACGGCTGGCCGCCCAGACGAGCTTCGGCATCATCGGTCCCGAACACGTTGTACCAGAGCAGGCCGATCGTCGTCTCCGCGACTGAGCGGACGTCGTTGCCCGCCGTCGGGGCGCCGGTGACCCTCAACAGCTGCTGGGCAGCGTGGGGCTGGGCCGCCAACGCCAACACGATTGCCGGGACATAGAACCCATCCCAGCGCTCTCGCACCGACTCGGGAACGTCCAGGGCGTTCCCGGGAATGAGGTCGGGGAAGAAGTAGTCGAACACCACTCTGAAGTCGCCGATATGATCGAGCTGCGACCGGAAGTCGCCGATGGGACCGCAACCCGCCAGTGCGCCATGGAAGCGGTCTGCGCGGCGCTCGACTCCCAACGTGGCTACCAGGCCCCCCTCGGAAAAGCCCACGATCACGGTGCGTGCGGGATCGGGCCGGTAGCGATGCTCCACCGTGTCTACCAGCTCGACGAGATCCTCGACCGCCTCGGGAGCCACCAGGCCGTTCGCACGGTAGCTGGTGGTGGCGTAGGCGTAACCCAGGCCAGTAACCATGCTGGAGACCGACTGGCCGCCGACAACCTCGTCGGGAAGCGCCAGCTCCCGCTGGGGCGCCACATAGCCGTGCGCGTACAGGACGAGGTTGCCGTTCCAGGTTGCCGGAAAGCAGATACGGTATAACCCACCGTGCTCCAGGACGCCGTCGGCGCACCCCGCAGTTGGCGCCTCGCCGGCATCGGGCGGCGGCTCGGGCGGCTCCGGACCGGACAGATCGTTGTTGTTGTCGCTGCAGGCTAGCGAAGCGCCCAAGACTAAAGCGAGAACGGCGCCCGTACCGAGGCGCCGGAGATGCTTCCACTTCACGTTGGCTTACCTCCCCATCGACGCGCAATCTCCAGACTCACCCCCAGCTGATCCAGGATGCGCTGTACTATGAAATCTACCAGTTGAGCCACATCGGTGGGACGATGATAGAAGCCGGGCGCTGCGGGCACGATCACGGCACCCGCCTCGGTTACCGCAACCATGTTTTTGAGGTGCACCAGGGACAGGGGAGCTTCCCGGGGCACCAGCACCAGCTTGCGTCGCTCCTTGAGTGTGACATCCGCCGCCCGTTCAACCAGTGATCGGCTGGCGCCGACGGCTATTGCGGCCAACGTGCCCATGGAGCAGGGGCAGATGACCATGCCGAGAGTGCGCTGGGAACCCGAGGCCGGCAGAGCACCTCGATCTTCATCGGGATAGACCACCACCGAAGACCAATCTCCCCCAGTTGCCTGGCGCAGACTCTCCAGTGAATCGAGGGCGCACTCCTCCCGGAGCAGGCGCATGCCGTGATCCGAGGTGATTAGCCATACCGGCACGTGATTGCGAGCCAGAACCTCCAGCAGCCGCACGCCGTAGGGGGCGCCTGATGCACCGGTAAGCGCAAACACGATGGGCAGGGTGCTCATCGGCCGCGCCGGTTGGGTGTGGGAGTGTGGTGGGGATGCTTGGGCGGTACGGCGGTACGGCGGTATGGCGGCACTGGCTTGGTTTGATCCCGGTGCTTGCCGGGGGTTGAGCCAGGCTCCGGCAGATTACGCCGCTCAGGAACGACCGTCTTTTTGCGTCTTCCTACCGCCGTACCGCCGTATCGCCGTACCGCCGTCATACCATTCGATCCAGTAGCGCAAACCCGAACACCGCCACCGACATCACGCCGTTCATCGTGAAGAACGCGGCATCCAGCCGGGAGAGATCGCCAGCTCTTACCAGCTGATGCTCGTACGCCAGGATCGCCGTCGCCACAATGAGGCCGACATAGTACCACAGGCCGAACCCGGCACCGTACCCAAACAGCGCCAGTGCCGGGATGGTGACGCCATGAAGCAGCTTAGCCAACGCAATCGCACGCCGCTCGCCCAAGCGCACCACTGCACTGCGCAATCCCTCGTTGCTGTCGAACGCTGCATCGGGCAGCGCGTAGAAGATGTCGAAGCCGGCCACCCAGGTCGCCACCCCGATCGTGATTGCAATCAGCACCCAGGCTGGGTCGCTCCACTGGCCGGTCACGGCCAGATACCCGCCCACCGGAGCGATGGCCAGGCTGATCCCCAGCCACAGGTGAGGCCACCAGGTGAACCGTTTGGACAGGCTGTAGAGCAGGATCCACCCCAGGGCGATCGGACTCAGCGCCAGACACACTGGGTTGAGGAGGGCAGCCGACAGAACGAACAGCACCGCCGCTATGGTCACTGAAACCCAGGCTTGAGTCAGCGTAAGTCTTCTCTGGGGTAGCTCGCGATTCATGGTGCGAGGGTTTCGCGCATCGAACTCCCGGTCGGCGATCCGGTTGAAGCCCATCGCCGCCCAGCGCGCGGACGAGAAGGCTACCACTACCAAGCCGATCGTACGCCATGTCACCGGGGTAACCCGGGAGGCGGCCAGTACGCCCAGCAACGCGAACGGCAAGGCAAAGAGAGTGTGCGCCAGTTTGACGAAGTTGACATACCGGACCAGCAGGGACTCGCCTGCGTAGGTTTGCGCTTCGCGGGCAGAGGGACGGGCGGGCGGACGGGCGGAGGGAACGGTATTCATGAGCTCGTTTTCCGGGACGAACTGTCCGTCCGACCGCCTGACCGCCCGTCCGGCAGCTTGATGCCGAGCCGATCCCACATCTCATCCACCCGACGCCTGGTGTCGGCATCCATTCTGATCAGCTCCGGCCATTCCCGCTCGAAGCCCTCCTCCTTCCACTTCCTGGTGGCATCGATACCCATCTTGCTGCCATAGGTGAACGCCCTGCTGGAGTGATCGAGAACGTCGATAGGACCCATGGTGAAGCGCACGTCCCGTTCCGGATCGATATTGTTCAGCGCAATCCACCACGCCTCGTCCGGGTCCCGCACGTTGACATCCTTGTCCACGATCACCAGCACCTTGGCCAACGACATCAGCCCCTGGCCCCAGAGGGCGTTCATAACCTTGTACGCCTGACCCGGATACTGCTTGTCGATCGAGACGAACACGAGATTGTGAAAGATTCCGGGTGCCGGCATGTGATAGTCCACGATCTCGGGGATCGTGAGCTTGAGCAGAGGCAGGAAGATGCGCTCCGTTGCGTGGCCCAGATAGAAGTCCTCCATGGGCGGCCGGCCGACGAGCGTCGCCGGGTAGATCGGGTCGCGGCGCGAGGTGATGGTCGTGACATGCACCTTGGGGTAATAGTCCGCCAGAGAGTAGAACCCGGTGTGATCGCCGAAGGGCCCCTCCAGCACGAGGGGCTCCGCCGGATCGATGTAGCCTTCCAGCACCAGCTCTGCTTGGGCCGGCACCACCAGGTCACAGGTGAGAGCGCGGGCCAGCTCCACCGGTTCTCGCCTCAGAAAACCGGCGAAGAGAAACTCGTCGATGTTGGGGGGAAGCGGCGCGGAGCCTGAGTAGATGCTGGCGGGATCTCCCCCCAGGGCAATCACCACCGGCATTCGTTCGCCTCGTGCAGCCATGTCACGCCAGTGGGCTGCACCCACCTTGTGCCGCTGCCAGTGCATCGCCAGAGTGTTTCGGCCGAGCACCTGCACGCGATACATCCCCACGTTGCGGAGACCCCGTGCCGGATCGGTCGTGATCACCATCGGCAGGGTGATATACCGCCCCCCATCGCCGGGCCAAGTGGTGAGAAACGGGATGTCATCGAGGTTCACTGCATCCTGGTGCTGCACTACCTCCTGGCACGGGGGGCGGCCGCCCTTCAGCCGGGGAGGAAACTTTCCGATCTCGGCCAGCCTGGGCAACATCGCCAGCTTGCCGAACAAGCCCTCGGGCACCTTGAGGTTCAGCATCTCCGATATTCGCCCGCCGATGTCATCGAGACTCTCGACCCCGAGCGCCAATCCCATTCTGCGCAACGAGCCGATGAGATTGATGGCCACGGGCTGGGGACTCGGGCGATCCTGGTCGAGCAGCACGCGCTCGAACAGGAGCGCGGGGCCACCCCCGGAACTCTTCA
>JAICPP010000039.1 GCA_025929805.1 Gemmatimonadales bacterium
AGCCGACCAGAGCGTGGGAGTCGATCATGGTGTCCTCTCCGACGTATGCGCCCACGTTGATGTACATGGGAGGCATGCATACCACGCCGGGTGCGACGTAGCAGCCGTCGCGGATGGCCGATCCACCCGGAACGACTCGTACGCCATGATCCTCCTCGAAGCGGCGGAGAGGATAGGTATCCTTGTCGAAAAAGGGAAAGGGGCCGCTGGTGGCTACGGGGATGGTCCGGCCCAGCCGAAATCCCAGCAGAATTCCGCTCTTTACCCACGAGTTCACCCGCCAAGTGCCGTCCTTCTCCCGCTCTGCTGCCCGCACACTTCCCTGGTTGAGTAAAGCCTTGAGGGCTTGAAAGGCCGCCAACGCCTCGGCCTCTTCGCCTCGGGGTACCCCACCGGCATACAGCTCGATAGCTGTCTGCAAGGCCGCGACCGAAGCCAGTGCAGTTTCGCCTTCCCGCCGCCGCGCTGCCCCCCTGTCCCGCTTCCGGTCAGACACCGTCCACCCCGGCTGCCCGCAGGGCGGAGCGCAGGGCGGTTCTGGTTGCATCAGTCACCGGCACCAGTGGTAGCCGAAGCACGTCGTGGATCCGGCCCATACAATGAAGCGCGGCTTTGACTGGGGCGGGATTGGTCTCCAGGAAGTTGGCATCCATGAGAGGCAGTAATCGGTAGTGCCAGGTGCGGGCTTTCTCAAAATTTCCGGAGAGGAGGAGGTGAACCAGCGCCGTCATCGGAGCCGGAGCCTCGTTGGATATGACGGAGATGAGCCCGTCGCCCCCGGCAGCGATGACCGGCAGCGTGAGCCAGTCGTCGCCGGAGAACACCGCGAAGTCGTCGGGTCGCTCGCCAATGATGCTCATGATCTGTTTGAGATCGCCGCTCGCCTCCTTGATGCCCATGACGTTTCCATGCCGAGACAACCGAACCGCAATGTCCGGGTGCAGATTCACGGCGGTGCGTCCGGGAACGTTGTAGAGGCAGACCGGTCTGGTGGCAGCATCCGCAACCGCGCTGAAGTGGCGGTAAAGCCCCTCCTGCGTGGGCTTGTTGTAATAGGGAGTGGCGGTCAGGATGTAGTCAGCGCCGAGCTGGCACATGCGCTGAGTCTCGTCAACCGCTCGGGCAGTATCGTTGTTGGTGGCGCCCGCCATCACTGGCACCCGGCCACCGGCCACTTCGACCACGGACGCCACGACTCGCTCGCGCTCCGACTCGTTCAAAGTCTGCGCCTCTCCAGTCGAGCCACATGCCACCAGGAAGTCGATCCCTTCCGCTATCTGCCAGTCAACCAGCGCGCGGAGGGCGGGGAAGTCTACCAACCCGTCTTCCGTGAACGGGGTCACCAATGCCGTACCGCAGCCCTGGAGTCGAGTCATCGGGAGAGACCGAAGAGCATGTCCTCGAAGGTGAACACGCCGGTGTGCCCGGGTAGCCACTCGGCGGCGGCCAATGCGCCCGCCGCAAATACTTCCCGGCTCTTCGTCAGATGGCCCAAGGTGACCCGCTCATGCTGGCTCTCGTACGTGAGCGTGTGAGTGCCTGGAGTGTCGCCGGCTCGGATCGAGGTGATGGGAAACCGGCGACCAGGCTCCGCCTCCCAGAGGTGCCGTTGCAGTAGCAGGGCTGTGCCCGACGGTGCGTCCACTTTGGTCTGATGATGCTCCTCATGGATGGACACGTCGAACTCGGCGCGTCCCTTGAAGCAACGCGCCAGCTCCTGCGCGGTGCGGATAAAGAGGTGAACGCCGACCGAGAAATTGGCTGCATGCAGCAGCGCGCCTCCGCGTTGCCGTACCAGCGCGGTCACCCTGGGGAGGTTTTCGGTCCAGCCGGTGGTGCCCGTCACGGTAGGAAGATCGAGCGCGAGCAGCCGTTCCAGGTTTACCACCGCAGCGTCGGGACGGGTAAACTCCACCGCCACATCCGCCCCGCGCAGCCGCTCACGGGTCAGCGCCCGCCCGCCATCGTTCTCGATCCGAGTGATGACGGTGTGAATGGCGTGGCCGCGCTCCTCAGCCAGCGTTGCCACCGCTTGACCCATTTTGCCTTTCCCGACTATCGCTATCCGCATGGGTCACGAGTCACGAGTCACGAGTCCCGCGTTCACCCTGCCGTCGAATTGCATGACTCGCGACTGGCGACTCATGACTGGCGACTGGCAATCCCTGCCTTCTTCTAATCAGACCCGAAAAACTCACGATGCAGCCTCCGCACCACATCAGGCGCGTCCTCTTCCCGCACCACGAAGGTCATATTGATGGACGAGGCGCCCTGGGAGATCACCTCCACGTTGGCCGGCCATACCGCGTTGAAGACTCGGGCCGCCAAACCCGGTGTGTTCCGAAGGCCGATCCCAACGACTGCAATGATGGCACGCTGCTCCTCGGTCCAAACCTCGCCCAGTTCGGCCAGATCGGACAGCAGCACTCTGAGCCGCGAGCGGTCTTCGATCGTGAGCGAGACGCTTACCTCGCCACTCGCGAGAACGTCGACCACCGTTTCGTGCCGCTCAAAGACCTCGAAGAGCGCGCGCAGGAACCCGTAGGTCCCCAGCATTCGGGGCGCTCGAATATTGATCACGGTGATTCCGCGCTTCCAGGATATCGACCGGATGGGCGAATCGCCCAGCTTCTCCAACTCCGCCTCCGGCTCCACGGTGGTGCCGCTCCCTTCCGGACGGCTGGAGTTGAGGATCACGATGGGAATTCCGGCCCGAACCAGTGGCAGCGCCGTGGCCGGGTGCAGGACTCTCGCCCCGAAGGTGGCCAGCTCGGCCGCCTCATCGTAACTGGCTCGGGCCAGGGTGCGAGCGCTGGAAACGATTCGTGGGTCGGCCGTCATCAGGCCATCCACGTCGGTCCAGATCTCTACCCGCTGTACTCCCAGTGCGGCCCCGAGCAGCGCGGCGGTAAAATCCGAGCCGCCTCGTCCGAGGGTCGTAGGCGTTCCCTCGGGCGTAGACCCAATGAAGCCCTGGGTGACCGGGATCGTCCCCACCTTGCAAAGCGGCTGCAAGCAGTCGCGCGCTCTCTGGTTGACGATCTGGGTGTAGGGAGTGGCACGGGTGAACCGGGCGTCGGTGATCATCACGGGGCGGATGTCCACCCAGACGGACCGGAGTCCCGCCACCTCGAGGGCAGCCGCCACCAGCCGGGAGCTCCAGAGCTCTCCTCTGCCGGCCACGGCATCCAGCTCGGCCTCGGTTACCGCACGGCCGCTCATCGCCTCCAGGTCACTTCGGAGCTCCTCGGCATCAGCCACAATTGCCTCGAACGCGCCGCCGCCGGCCGGCAAGGCCTGCGCGATCCGCTGGTGCTGCTGCAAAAGGCTGGCAATACCATCGTCGAGCGACGTGGGGTCTCCGGTCTCAGCCTCTCGAGCCAGGGCTAAGAGCGCGTCGGTCACTCCCGCCAGCGCGGAGACGACGATCAACGGTTGTTCCGCAACCCGGTCACGAACGATTTCGACCAGTCGGCCGATGGCCGCCGCATCGGCAACCGACGTGCCGCCGAACTTGGCGACGATCATGAAATCCGCTCTGGCGAGCTCTGTCCGACTCTGCCTTGGGCGACCAGAAGTTCGGCGATCTGTATTCCCTGACCGGCCGCGCCGCGAACCGTGTTGTGACCCAACACGACGAGCCGAAGATCGAGCACCGGACAGGACCGAAGCCGGCCCACAGTGACCGCCATCCCACCCCCCCGATTTACATCCAGCCTGGGCTGCGGACGGTCGACCCTTCCCTCCACCTCGATGGGAGGATGCGGAGAGGAAGGCAGTCCCGAAACCAGAGGAGATCCGACGAAGTCTCGCAACAGGTCTGCTGCCTCCTCGGGATCGACCCTCTTACTGAGGCCGACGGATACTGCCGCCAGATGGCCGTCCACCACCGCGACGCGGTTGGTGTGCGCGCTGACAGTAAAATGGGCCGCCTCGACCGCTCCGTTCGTGAGAGTACCCAGGATCTTGCGGCTCTCTCGGTCGATCTTTTCCTCTTCACCGCCGATGAAGGGGATCACGTTGCCGACGATATCGAGGGATGGGACACCAGGGTAGCCGGCGCCGGAGACCGCCTGCATGGTGGATACGAACAAACGCTCGATTCCGTAGGCGTGATGCAATGGTGCGAGCGCCAGGGCCAAAGCAGCGGTGGAGCAGTTAGGATTGGCGAGGATCGCACCGGGCCAGCCTCGGGACTCTGCTTGACAATCGATCAACTCCAGGTGATCCGCGTTCACCTCGGGGATCAGGAGGGGCACGTCCGGATCCAATCGGTGGGTGCGGGCGTTCGTTATCACCACGGCGCCACTGCGGGCGAGCGCCTGCTCGATCGGGCCGGCAACCTCGGCGTCGAGCGCCGAGAAAACGATGGTGCCGGGTAGGGGCGGAACGCATTCGCGAATCGGCATGGCGGCGATCTCCCGCGGAACCGGCGCCGACTCCCGCCAGCGAACCACCTCACCATAGGTCCGACCCACGCTCGTGGTCGAGGCGCCCACAGCCACCACTTCGAACCAGGGATGATCGGCAAGTAGGCGCACAAACTTCTGCCCCACGGTCCCGGTGGCACCAAGGACCGCGACTGGAACCTTCCGCTTCATGTGGAGGTCTCCGCCAACAGGTCGGATGCCAGCCGCTCGTAGAGCTCCACCCCGCGTAGGAGATCGGACTTCCGGATGTGCTCGTGGCTGGTGTGGGCCACGCGAATGGTGCCGGGGCCGAGTTGATACCGCTCTCCCCAGGCGGAAAGGAAGGGCAGGTCGCTGGCGTAGCTGACCACGGTCGTATCCCAGCCAGCCGGCGCGTTTCCGCCCTTGTGGAATGGCAGCTCCACCGGGAACTGAACCGACACGCCGGGAGAGAGGAGCTTCCTGATCGCGGCCTTGAGTCGATCGGTCGGCTCGACCGTCCGGATCAGAAGTTGAGCACTTGCACTCGGCGGGATGACGTTGGGCGCTACTCCACCGTGAATGAGCCCGAGGTTGATGGTAGACTCCCCGAGCAGCGGGTCCCGGGGGAGCGGCATCCGGCGGATTCGCTCGATGGTGTCGAGCAACGCGCCGATGGCGCTTATCCCTTCGTCGGGATATGCGGAATGAGCAGCGCGTCCGGTCGCGTCAAGATCGACCCGGAGCGAACCTTTCTGTCCGATAGAGAGACGGTTCTCGGTGGGCTCGCCGTTGATGAGAAAGCGACCCTTCGGCCCGAGCTCGTTGGCGGCGCGGGCTCCGTCCGATCCGTTCTCTTCCCCGACGAGGAAGAGCAGCCCGATCCGCCGCTCACCCCGGGCAGCAAGGCGCTCGGTGGCCGCGATCATGGCCGCCGCCAGCCCCTTTGCATCGCAGCTGCCACGCCCGTGGATCGATTCGCTGTCTTCCGCCAGAGGAACGTACGGTGGGACCGTGTCCAGGTGGGTTGAAAACACCAGCGCGGGAGACTCGCGGTAGGCATAGAGATTATCCCGCCCGGGCGAGACCGGCTGGCGGACAGTCCGGTATCCGGCGTGACGGAGTGTGTCATCCAGGAAATCGGTGGCAGGTCCTTCGGATCCTGTTGGTGTCTCGAGTGCGACCAGGGCTCTGGTGAGTTCTAGTGCATCCATGAACGAGACGCCCCGCCTAGCGGTGTGCGTGGCGGGGCTCCTGAGCGTGGTAAAACCGGGGTTTCTCTAAGCAACCCCAGGCGCGGCGCGCTCCCCCCGTTTATCGAGGGATCGATACGAAACGACCGAATCGGAGCAGCGCAGCATGCGTGGTTAACGTGTCTGGTAACGAGTGGCTGTAAGCTAGGGAGTGCGCTGAGGGGCGGCAAGAGGTGCACGGACCGGCTGCAATCCGAGCATTCACGATCCTCGCTTTTCGCCATTCACGCACCATTCACACCCGCCTCGTAAACTCGGATCAGCCATGAAAGGCAGGGGGCCTCATGGCGACACAGGTACCACAGGAGGTTACGATGCCGGCCATCACGCTGTTACGAATTGTTGCCGTTCTCACGGCTGTCAGCGTCACCGCAGCGTGCAACGACTCGTTTAGTGTGCCGCCCAACGATCCTTCGACCGGCACGCTGACCGTCGTTCCCCGGAGCGCCACGATTCATGCTGGTGAAGTGGCAGTGTTCAAGGCCAGCCTGAAGGATGAGTTCGGAGATCAGATCGCAACCAACATGCGCTGGACTAGCAGCGACGACGCGATCGCGACCGTCTCCGCCAGTGGGGAGGTTTTCGGCCGGGCGGAGGGGCGGGCTGTGATCACGGCTGACGCATTGGGGAAGTCACAGACCTCCGTGGTACAGGTGCTGGCACGGAAGCAGAAGAAGGACGGCGAGGAGATTCAATAGAGTTCTCGCTCGGGCGCGGCTGATTGGCTGGAAGTCATCAACCGATCGGCCGCGCGCGCGATCCGCTGGCCCTCCGCCACGTCCACCGGCCACAGCAGCAGCCCCCCCACCGCAAAGAACAAGATCACCGATAGAATGGCGTTGCGGCTGGACCCCGTGGCGGCAATGGTTCCGGCGAAGATCAGGGGTCCAAAGATCCCGGCGAACTTCTCGAAGACGCTGAAGAAGCCGAAGAACTCACCGGACTGGTGCCGGGGGATCATACTGGCGAACAACGACCGGCTGAGTGCCTGGGTGCCGCCTTGTACCATGCCCACCAGAGCAGCCAGCGCGTAGAAATGAGTCGCCGTCTTCATGAAGTAGCCGAGCACACTGATGACGGTGTACGCGGCCAGCCCGATGTAGAGCGCACGCTTGGCGCCGATCCTGCCGGCCACGACCCCGAACAGGAATGAGCAGGGAATGCCGACGAACTGAACCAGGAGGATGGCCCCGATCAGCGCATTCTGACCGATCCCGAGCTCCGTGCCGTACGCGGTGGCCATCTTGATGATGGTCTGGATGCCATCGTTGTAGATGAGGAAGGCCAGCAACATCAGAAACGCATTCCGGTAGCTTCGGAGCTGGCGGAAGGTTTCCGCCAGCCGAACGAGGGCCACCTTGACCGGATTCTCGCCCCGCCGCTCATCCGGCTCCAACGTGACCGGAGGCTCGGCAACCCGGCGGAACAGCGGCAGTGAGAACAGGACCCACCACACCGCTACTGAGAGGAAAGCCAGCCGCACCGGCAAGGTAGCCTGGGATGGAGTGAGCCCCGGTCCGGAGGGCAACCCGAACCAGTCCGGCCGCTGGATCCACGCCAGGTTGAGGGCCAGCAGGACTCCACCGCCGAGGTAGCCCAGCGCATATCCCGCCGTGGATACTCGATCGATCTCACCGGCTCTAACCAGGTGAGGGAGTAACGCCTCGTAGAAGACGAAGCTTCCCGCCACCCCGATCAGCGAGAGAGTGAACAGCGCTGAAGCGAGATCTAGGTCACCTCGCTCGACGAAGAACATGCCCAGTACCGCCACCACCCCGATGAGCATGAAGACGGCCAGCATCCGCTTTTTGGTGCCCCGATAATCGGAGACCGCGCCCAGCACGGGAGAGAGGAGGGCAATGACGACGAGGGCGAGCGTATTCACCGTGGCCAGCCGCTGGGTCGCGCCGCTTTCCGCCAGGCCGGCACCGGCCACCTTCACGAAATAGATAGGAAAGACGGCCACCATAATGGTGGTCTGCATGGCCGAGGCGGCCCAATCGTACAGCGCCCAGGCCCGGAGCTCGGGCCGATCCAGACCGATCCGCGACAGGAGCCGGGAAAGCGGCATGGGCGAAGAAGCTAGTGCACCGTCGCTCCTTTTCCGATAGCACGGGTGGGGTGGAGCAGACGACCCAGATAGGGGTTCGACAGCCCCCTTCCGTTCAGCCTTCGAGGCTCAGCCCAGTTCCGCTGGCCGCCCGGTCCCGGTGCGATCAGGCTGCGAGGCGCTGCTCCCGGGCGCTGTGGCGGAGCGAGAGCCCGACGGACGTCGCCAATGTGGTTATGATCACGAGCAGGGAAAGCAATGTGGGAATATGGACCCAGGCGCTCAGCGTCATCTTCAGTCCGACAAATACCAGGATGAAGGCGACTCCGGTTTTCAGGTAGACGAACTTGTCCAGCATACTGGCCAGCACGAAGAACAGCGCACGGAGCCCCAGAATGGCAAAGATGTTCGAGCTGTAAACCAGGAAAGGGTCCCGCGTGATTGCGAAGATCGCCGGAATGCTGTCGATGGCGAACACCAGGTCAGACCACTCCACCACCAGCAGCACGAGAAGGAGTGGGGTGCCCAGCCACTTCCCGGTGACCGTTCGAGTGAAAAATTTGCTTCCGTCATAGGAGTTGGTGAACGGCAGGAAGCGACGGGCCAGCCGGACCACCGGGTTTCTCTCCAGATCCACCACTTCTTCCTTCTGCATAAACATCCTGATCCCCGTCACGATCAGGATCCCGCCGAACAGGTAAATGATCCAATTGAAGCGCTCGAGCAGGAGCGCTCCCAGAGCGATCATGATCAGGCGCATGACTATGGCGCCCAGAATTCCCCACTTCAGGACCTTGGGCTGGGCGTCGGCCCGAACACCGAAATAGGAAAAAATCAGCAGGAAAACGAAGAGGTTGTCGACGCTGAGCGACAACTCGATCAAATAGCCGGTGTA
This sequence comes from Gemmatimonadales bacterium, assembly GCA_025929805.1. GTDB lineage: Bacteria > Gemmatimonadota > Gemmatimonadetes > Gemmatimonadales > GWC2-71-9 > CAVVWJ01. The sequence goes on from JAICPP010000039.1 coordinate 8,587, forward strand.
GTACTCCAGCGCTGATTGGGTCCCTTCCCGCCACAGCACGAACAGGCCAAACAGAAGGGCAACCGCAATGAGACCGCCGCTCCAGCTCGCCGCCTCCTTGAAGGTGAGAACATGAGAGCGGCGGTTCAGAACTCCCAGGTCAAGGACCAGGAGACCGACGACGAGTCCGGTGAAGCCGAGCCAGACCGACAGATCATGGTGACCCACTCAGCGGCCCGCAGCCATGGCCTCAAGGCGGGCGACCCGCTCCGCCGTCGGTGGATGGGTCCTGAACAGCTTCGCAATGCCGCCACCCTGGTATGCCAGGGGATTCACTTGGGCCAATGGGGCGGCGGCCGGAGCCACGTGCATGGGGATCTGGTGGGCCAGTGAGTCGAGCCGCACCAGGGCCCTGGCCAGTGGCATGGGCCGCCCGAGAATCATGGCACCCACCCGATCGGCCTCGAACTCGCGCTGCCGCGACACGGCGAACTGGATCAACATGGCTCCGATTGGAGCCAGCAGGATCAGCGCAAGCTGGGCAAAGGGATGACCTCCCTCATCGTCGTGCCCCCCGCCGAACATGAGCAGGTAAGGCAGATTGCTGAGGGCTCCGGCAACCCCCGCCGCCACCGTTGCGATCAGCATGTCCCGATTCTTGATATGCGCCAGCTCGTGGGCCAGCACTCCCTCGAGCTCCTCCTGAGGCACGTGCTTGAGAATCCCGGTAGTCACTGCCACCACCGCGTGTTTCGGGCTTCGCCCGGTGGCGAAGGCGTTGGGCTGTTCGTGCGGTGCCACCGCGACCGTCGGCATGGGCAGCCCGGCCTTCTGACGCAACCGGTCGACCATGGCGTACAGCTCAGGCGCTTCCTGCGCGGTTACAACCTGAGCGCCGTACATCTTCAGAACTAACCGGTCCGAGAAGAAGTACATGACGAAGTTAAAGAGGCTCCCGATCACCAGCGCGGCGATGAGACCGCTGCTGCCCCCGATGAGCTGGCCGACCAGCACAAAGAGCCCCAGCAGTCCAGCCATGAGTACGAATGTCTTGACGTTGTTCATAGGTCTCCCTCGTGGGGTCTAACAAAAAGAGCGAGACCCCGTCCGCTCCGCTTTCGCGTGGACGAAGGTCTCGCTCTAAGGCCTGCTACCGCCTTCCGAATGAACCGTGCCCACCAGTGGCGGACAGTCCTGACGATTCACTCGTCCGCCTGGGCGGCGGATAAGCTACTCCCCTTCTACAGGGGTCAAATGTAAGCAGTTGAACTGCGCGTCGTCAATCCGGGCCACCAGAAAGGAGCCGATGAGCCAATCAACTAAAGGCTCTTAGAACCCGGGGTGCTCCTGGTGCACGGGGTCGTCGAGGATGAGTGCCTGCACCCTCGACCCGGCCGATGTCTCGAACTGACCTTCCGGAATGACCAGCAGCGCATTAGCCCGGGCCATGGAGGTGAGAATACCCGAACCCTGAGGTCCGGTCAGTCGCGCTTCGGGCCCATCCGAGCCCTGGGTGACGATGCCCCGCAAGAAATGCTGGAGCCGGGGCTTGACGAAAATAGGCTCGGCCAGAACGACCGGCACCGTGCGGCGGAAGGGAAGGGCATGACCCATCATCTTACGGATGGCGGGGCGCGCGAACAGTTCGAAGGTCACCATGGTACTCACCGGATTCCCCGGCAGACCGACCCACGGTGTCTCCCCGAGCAGCCCGAAGCCGACTGGTGCCCCCGGACGCATGCGAAGCTTCCAGAAGCGCAGCTCGGCGCCAAGCTCTTCCAGCACGGACCGGACGTAGTCGTGCTCTCCCACACTGATGCCGGCGGTGGTGATCAGGAGATCGCAGTCCAGCGCCTGGCTCAGATGGTCCTTGAGGCTCGCGGGAGTGTCCCCGGCGATCCCCAGATTGACCGGCTGGCCGCCCGACTGGCGGACCAGAGCGCACAGGGTGTGCGTGTTGCTGCTCGCGATCTTGCGTCCGCTGAGGATCTCTTCGACCTGGTCTACATCGACGATCTCGTCACCGCTCCCGAGAATGGCGACACGGGGCCGGCGATACACCAGGGGGTGGGCCACTGCGAGCGAGGCAAGCACCCCGAGCTGCGCAGCCCCGAGCTGGGTCCCCGCGGTAAGGACGGTGGCTCCTTTTGTGATGTCTTCACCGGCACGCCGAATGTTTGCTCCTACATCACGGTCCTTGACGATGACGACCGTTTCGGTGCCGCCATCGGTGTCCTCCTGGCGAATGACGCTGTCACTCCCAGGGGGAAGCGGCGCGCCGGTGAAAATTCTGGCGCACTCACCGTGGCCGATGGATCGGTTGGAGAAGCGACCGGCGGGTAGGTGCTCGACCACTCGGAGCCGCACCGGCTTCGTCGCGCTCGCACCGCGCACATCCTCGCCCCGGGCCGCATAGCCATCCATAGCCGAGTTGGTCCAGGCCGGGATGTCGAGCCGGCTCACCACATCTTCGGCCAGCACGCTCTCCAAGGCGTCGTCCAGCGGCATCCGGAGCGGTGGCTGCCGCCGCACCTCCTGCAGGATCCTTTCAGCGGCTTCGGCGGCGCTGAGCAGTTGGCTCACTGGTCCAGGACCAGCGCGCGATCCCAGGCCAGATTGGCGAGGAGCTGAAGCCAGATGGTGTCGTGGAAATGGAGCACGGTACAAGCTGCGGTGAACTCAGGATCGTCGGTGACGATCGCTACCCACTGGCCGGCATTGGCGGCGCGAGGGTCGTACAGCGGCTGACTACCGGCTGCTCTGCGGAAGACCTCGATCTTGGGAAGAGCCGCGGCCTTGTAGCCCTCGGTCAGCACGATGTCGGCGCCATGCAGGTACTGCCGCGCGAGCGCTATAGGGTCGTAGTTGTCGGGGCTTCGCTCGAATAACACTCGGAGATCGGGCGATGCGATCAGTACGCGCTCGGCCTTACCCTCATGGAAGTGGCGCCAGGTGTCGCTTCCCTTCCGGTCTGCGTCCGCCGGGTGATGGCCGTGCTTGATCGTCATGACCCGATGCCCACGCCGCACCAGCTCGCTGGCCAGGGCCACGGCCAGCGTGGTTTTCCCCGCGTCTTTCCGGCCAACTACGGAGATAATGCGTGTCGACGCCACAGCTCGTCCGCTCTCGCGAGATCGTCCGCGGTGTTCACGTTGAAGAAGAGGACCTCCGGATCAGCCAGCTCGCGGATTGCTTCGAGGGGAAGGGTCCCGACATGGATCCGCCGATGGAAACCGATCGCGCGAAGGTCGCCCTCCTCGAGGGTCGCTGCAATGGCATCGGCGCACGCCGGCCCATATGCTGCACAGAGGGGCTCGACCCCTCGGCGGCCATCGCTCTGGGGTAGCATAGCGTCATAGTGCTCCAGCCCGTCGGCCAGGGCTCGAATCACCGCCTCGGATACGAAAGGCATGTCCCAGGCCACGCAAACCACGGGGGCGGGAGCGCTCACCACTGCGGTATAGATCCCTCCGAGAGCTCCAAACCCCGGCCGTATGTCCGACACTACGGAGAGATCCGGCCGCCAGCTTTTGGCATCGGGAGCGTTGGCCACCAAGAGCGGCTGAGTCCCCAAAGCTGCCGTGAGCAGGCGGACCAGCCGATCCAGAATCCGCTCGCCTCCGATCCGCTCCAGTCCCTTGGGTCGTCCCCCGAACCGCGTGGCTCCACCACCGGCCAAAATGGCCCCACGCAGCTGCTCACCACTTCCGGACATGGCTACTCATGCGCCGACTCCATGAAGAACCCCAGGGCTCACCCGCTTACCAGCGTACCCGCTTACCGCTTACCCGCCGTATTAGTACCGCCGCCCCCGCCTTCGCTCCAGCACGACATCGAATCCGATGGTCATGCTGAACAAGTGCTTGAAGGCCCGCTCATGGGGCGGGACCACCCGCGCCTGTGGGGTGGCGGCGGTGACCCGTTGCACGCCCATGATATTGTCGCGCACTTCCCAACGAAGCTGATAACCCTTCGCCACCGCGGCGGTGAAACCGGCGGCCAATCCCAATGCCGGCTCGACCCTGGACTCGTGATCATCATCGTACACCACCAGTTCCGAGATGCCTTGAGAGGTTGGGAAACGCCCCACCGTCCTGATCGAGCTCTGATTGCTGAACACCAGTCCCACCTTACCCCGAACGTAGGGAGAGATCAGTCGCTGGCTGTACGCTCTCAGGATCGGTCCAGCCCAGAGCGCGACGGCGGAAGCCGACTTGGTGGTTCCCTGGATGGACTGGCATACCGTCGCCACATCACCGGAGCCGGACGAGAATGCCAGCCGGCAGCTATCCTCGAATCCCAGCCCAACCAAAAAACCTTCGACCGACACGCCGAAGGTTTCTCCCGGGAAGTAAGTGCCTCCAAACCCGATCGCAATGTTCGACCGGATCCGGCGCCCGAGCGCGAAGGTGTCCGCCGGGGTGATGAATTGAACTGGTTGCGCAGGCACCGACCAGAGACTCTTTCCGAGAACTACACCTCCCGACACGGTAAAGATCAGACGCGCCTGGTCTTTCGTGGCCTGACTCGAAGCGTTCGAGGGGTAGGCAAGCGACGTCACCAGACCTACCCAAGCCAGCTCCCGAAGGTGCATCAGGCCCCCAGATATTGATGATCTACCGCGAGACACCGATCCATGACTACTGCGATCCCGGCGGCCTCGAGTCGGCGAGCTACTTCGGGGCTACGGATCCCCTGCTGCATCCAGACCAGCCGGGGTCGAATCTCCAGGAGCTGGTCCAGCAGAGCTGGAATGTGCTCCGAACGACGGAAGATGTTTACGATGTCGATCGGCCCTGCTGCTGCTGCGGCAGAACGGAGATCGGGATGTACCCGCTCGCCCAGGGTAACTCCGCCAGCGGGATGTACCGGAATGATCGTGTAGCCCGCCCGCTGAAGGTACGCGGCTACTCCATGACTCGGACGTTCGGGCTTCCGGCTCAGTCCGACCACGGCGATGCGGCGCGCATTGCGGACCAGCTCCGCGAGCTCAGCACGGCCCGGGGGCACCCTTCAGACTGCCCCGTGGTGCTGAGGGCGGCCGCTCACTGCTCGGCCGACGAGCACTATGCCGCTTCGCCGTGCGATCTCGACCGCCAGGGTGGACGGAACCGAGGGAGTCGCAACATATGACAACCCGGCTCGTGCAGCCTTGAAGGCGAGCTCGGCCGAGATCCGGCCGGTGACCAGCAGGCCCAGGCCCTGAATGGGTCGGTGAGCCAGGAGTGCGGCTCCCACGACCTTGTCCACTGCATTGTGCCGACCGATGTCTTCGGCGTGAGCGACGAGCGAGGAAGTCCCATCGCCGACCAGAGCGGCTGCGTGAATACCACCGGTATCCTTGTATCTCTCCCCCTGGGCAAACAGTGCCTTGAACAAGGCTCGTAGCTGGTCCAGCTCAGGGACCGGACCGCGGGCGGGCCGGGACTCGATGGTGGCCGGATCCGCGAGGAAGGTGGAGACGGCTCCGCACCCCGAGGCCAACACAGGCCGGCGGCCTTCCGCCTGAACCGAAGCGACTCGCTCCTCGGGAATCTCGGCCCAAAAGCCCAGGTCGGTCGCGCAGGGGCGCAGCCGCACCTGGGCCACTGAATCGATGTACCCCTCGCCATGAAGCCAGCCAATTGCTAGCTCCTCCAGGAGATCCGGGGTGCACATCCAGGTGACCACCGGACGGCCATTGACCTGAAGCCAGACCGGCACCTCCTCGACGGCAGCGAGTTCCGACATCCGTCCGCCCCGTTTGGACGGCTGAATCAGCTCAGGTGATTCCGGTGCAGTCGGCATAGAGCGTCGGGTCCTCCATAATGCGCACTCGCTCCAGCATGACTCCGGCCGGCAGACGGGCGGCTATGCGAGGGAAAAGGTAGGCGGCAATCGCTTCGCAGGTCGGCAGGGCTCGTCCATACGCAAAGGCGGATACATCCTCGTTCAGGTGCTTCCCCGCCAGCGGTGCCAGTACCTCTTCCTGGAGAATTCGGTCGAGCAGAGCCAGGTCGAGGATGGTCCCAATCCCGCCGATCCGGCCGCCGACCGTTACCGCGCACTGGTAGTCGTGGCCATGGCCGGGCGCTCGAGCCAGGGCTCCAAAGCGCTCCCGATTCTGGGCCTCGGTCCATTCCGGTCGGTAGTACCGATGCACGGCGTGGAACCGGACAGTACGCGTCAGAGAAGCCCTGGACATCAGAGAGAGAAGGAGTACCCCAGACCGGCCTGCAGCCACGAGCTGGTGGTCCACTCATCCAGGTTCCCGCCGCTGGGAATAACCGCGTTGGGATTCTCGGCCGTCCCCGGCTCCTCCACGGGCTCCTGCTGAAATGTGGTCGGATATTTCAGCTTCCAGAAGGTGGCTCGGGCTTCTGCCCGGAGATGGATCCGGTCACTGAAGAAGACGCGCATTCCCACGTGAGGCGCCAGGAAGATCTTGTTGCCGAACTCATAGCCGCTGGTATCGGCCGGAGTGCCGCCCCCGAACGCAATTCCGCCACCGGCGCCGAGATAGGGAGCGATCCTGCGCCAGCTCTTGCCGCCGGTCACGTTCAGCTGCACATCGAGCTCCGCAAAAGTCACCGATTGGCTCACCGGACCGCTGCGGCGGTTGGCCAGCTGCACAAATGGGTTGACGATGAAGCGATCCAGGCTGCCATGGGCGATCCCCAAACCGAGCTGGATTGCGCTCGCCGTGCGTATGTCATAACGGACTCCGAACACCGGTCCCTTGTGCGGCCCGATACGGAAGTCGCCGCCGTTACCCGAGAAGTACCCACCGGTCGCGCTAAAGGTGTGCCCCTTGCGGATGTCGCGATACGGGGAGCTTTCCGGTGGATGCCCCACCTGGGCGGTGAGCGGGCGGGTCCCGAACCCAATAAAGAGGAAGGCCGAGAACAGCCATATGAGCATGCCCAATGGCATCAATCGCACTCCCGCAAGTCGCGTCCGGTCATCTCCGCCGGCTGCTCGATACCCAGCATGCCCAGGGCGGTCGGCGCCACATCTCGCAGTGATCCACCAGACCGAAGCTCGAGCGCCCCGGCCCCAACCGCCACCAGCGGAACCGGGTTAGTGGTGTGTGCCGTGTGAACCCCGCCGGTCGCCGGGTCGATCATCATCTCGCAGTTACCGTGGTCGGCGGTAATGATGACGCTGGCGCCAGCCTGGTCCGCACTTGCGAGTACCCGACCCAGACACCCGTCCACCGTCTCGACTGCGCGCACGACGGCCGGCAGGACGCCGGTGTGACCGACCATATCGGCATTGGCGTAGTTGCACAGAATGAAGTCGTGGGACTTCCGCTCGATAGTGCGGCAAAGCGCGTCGGTGATACCAGCGGCGCTCATCTCCGGTGCAAGATCGTAGGTCGCCACTCGTTGAGAAGGGATCAAACAGCGTTCCTCTCCCGGGTAGGGAGGCTCATACCCACCGTTGAAGAAATAGGTCACGTGGGGATACTTCTCCGTCTCCGCAGTGCGAAACTGGCGCCGGCCATGGTCCGCCAGCACTTGAGCCAGGATGCGCGCCAGGCTGAAGGGCGGGAATGCCTGAGGGAGAGCGAAGGTCTGATCGTACTGGGTCATGGTGACGCAGGAGAGTCGGGGACGATCCCGGACCGGGAATCCATCGAATTCTTCAGCCGCCAGCGCGGCCACGATTTGACGCATCCGGTCGCTTCGATAATTGAAGAACAAGGCCCCGTCTCCATCCCGCATGATGCCCACCGGCACACCGTTGCGCACGTGAACTCGGGGCTGGATGAACTCGTCGGTCTCACCCCGCTGATATGCCGCCTGAATCGCCAGCACCGGATGCTCGACCGGCGTTCCCAAACCGTGGACCATTGCGTCATACGCCAGCTTGGTGCGGTCCCAGCGCCGGTCTCGATCCATCCCGTAGTACCGGCCTGTCAGGGTGGCGATATCCACCTTGCTCCCGGCAATCCGCCGCATATCCATGAGCAGCGTCCGCACCACCTCGGCGCCGAGCGTCGGCGCGGAGTCTCTCCCATCCAGGAAGCCGTGGATGGCTATGGATTGAACCCGGTGTCGCACTCCCAGCTCGACACACGCGAGCAGGTGGCGATCGAGCGCGTGGACCCCGCCGGGCCCGAGCAGCCCCACCAGGTGCAAGGTGCCCCCGGTCTGCCGCAGCCCGGCGCAGAGCTGAACCAGCGGCTCGAGATGGTAAAAGGAACCGTCCTGAATGCTTTGGGAGATACGAACCAGATCCTGGGGGACGACTCGGCCGGCCCCCAGATTCAGGTGCCCGACCTCGCTATTGCCCATTTGGCCGTCGGGGAGCCCCACGGCCAGGCCGCTGGCTTGTAGCAGAGTGCGGGGGTAGGAGCGCCAGAGCCGCTGCCAGTTGGGAGTGGAAGCCAATTCGATGGCGTTCCCCTCTCGCTCCGCCCGGTAGCCCCATCCATCCAACACCATCAGGACTACCCGTGGAGCGCTTCCGTTTGACATGGGTCTCCGCGTGTTCTACAATGCGCCACTGTGATTTACGCGCCGCAATCTAGTCCCGGCCAGCGTTGCCTACCAGCCTGCGTAGCTGCCATTGCGCTGCTTCTGGTACAGCCACTTCGGGCGCAGGACCAGAGCGAGATCTCGACCGACACGCGCCTCCGAAGAGAGCCCGACGGCACCCCCCTGGTCTCTCTTCCCGCCGGCGCCGAGGTCGAAGCCAGATCGGCCCGGGGCGACTGGCACGAGGTGGTCGTGGAAGGCTGGATCTTCAGCAGCTCCACCGGACCTACCCAGCGCGACGGCTTCGATCTGGTGGTCACCGCCTCCGACGGGGAGAACCTCAGGGAGTCGCCGAATGGCGACGTAGTGGGCCGGGTACGCGCCGGCACGCTGCTGCGAAAGCTGGAAACCCGGGGTGGGTGGACCCGGATCAGTAGGGCGGGATGGATTCCCCGAAAAGCGATAAACCAGCCTGCTCCAGCCGATACTCCGGCTGTGGCGCAATCCGCCGCATCAGCAGCAAGCCAGTCTCCACCGAGTCCAGCCCCGGTCCCCGTAGCCGATCGCGGCGCCGTGTCCCGACAGACCGGGATTTTTGCCACACCGCAAGGCGGCGAATACGGAACGCTCGAGGCCGGGGCGCCCGCCCGAGTGCTCGGCCGTTCCGGTGAATGGGTCCGCGTGGCAGTCGAAGGCTGGATCCGAGAGAGCGACATGGAAGCGGCCACGGGCGGCACGCTCACGGGGATCACCGCGGCGGAGGTCCGCGCGGAGCCGGCTCGCTATGTGGGGAAAACCGTGGAATGGAGGCTTCAGCTGATCTCGGTGCAGACTGCCGATGAGCTGAGGACCGAAATGCCGCGGGGTCAGAAGTACCTGCTGACCCGGGGACCGCTGCCGGAGCCTGGTTTCGTCTATGTCACGGTGACCGATGGCCAGGCGGCACAGTTTCAGGCTCTGCCGGCGCTGCAGGAGTTGACGCTGCGGGTACTCGTCAAGGCCGCAAGGACCAAGTACCTGACGACGCCGGTGGTGGAGTACGTGGCGCGAGTGGGTAATTAGTCGCGAGTCGCAGGTCGCGAGTCGCGTGTGACGCTAGATTGATGCAAGACCTCCTGACCCGTGCCCGTGACTCGAGACTCGCGACTACCATGAACGACCTTCTCAAACAGCGAATCCTCCGTCTGCTGGAGACCTTG
>JAICPP010000177.1 GCA_025929805.1 Gemmatimonadales bacterium
GATTCCAGCGACATCGAGATGATCTCCGCTGATGACCAGCGAAGGATCCTTCCATAGCGGGCCGCCGGCGTGCTCGCTCAGGCGGAAGTAGTTGCGTCCCGTTCCGTTGGCGACGAGCAGCTCGATGTGCTCGTGAGGCAGGAGCGCCGCCAGTCCACGCGACAGGGTGGCGACGAATCGCTGGGGAGACGCCGAATCCCGGTTGGCCTGCGCCAGGGTCTGGAGCAGCCCCGCGATTCGTTCCTGCTGTCGGGAGATGGAGCCGTCCTGCACCTTCCACTGGCGGGCGATCCGCCCCAGCATCGGGCCGACTCGCTGGGCCACGCACTGGAGCACCACCCGCTCCACCGCGCCATACCGGCCGGGCTGCAGATCGGCCACCAGCATCAGCGCGACGTCGCGTTTGCCGAATCGAACCGGCAAGCAGGTGGCCGATTGATAGCCGGCCTTGGTTACGATGGTCTCCACTTGAGCCAGCTGTTCCGGCGTGAGATGGGGCGAGGGCACGGGAATGACCAGGTCGTCTTCGGCCAGCTCCGCCGGACCCAGCAGCACTGCGCCGCCTCGAGAGGGATAGAGCCACAGACCCATGAGATCGTGGGGGACTTCGACGGCGACCGTGTTGGACAGCGCCTGATGCCAGGTAGCCAAGGCAACAGGATCCACCTGGCCGTCGTCCACCCACAGGATGGGCACGAGCGGCTCACTCCCCGAGGAAGAGAGTGGATCCACCGCCGCATCGTCGCGCTCCTGATTCATAAGGAGGTGCATAAGGCAGGACGTATGCCCCGAGCCGCCGGAACCAAGTCACATCAGATAGGACACTTGCGGAGGGGGTGAGGACCCTGGCTTCGACGAACTCACTGAGCCACTGGCGTCCTGCCCGCTCTGTTGCAGGTCGCTGTTACGTAGGCTCATGAGGCATCCTCGCTTGCACATACCCCTACCCCCTACTAAACTCCAAGTGTGCCTACCCCGCTTCCGAGCGCGACGATGACCACCGCCATATCCGAGACCTGCACTATCCCCGTGTCGGGGATGACCTGTGCCGGCTGCAGCAGCCGGGTTCAGCGCACGCTGGAGCAGAGCCCTGGGGTGAGTGCCGCCAACGTCAACCTGATGACCGGCTCGGCGACCATCGAGTTCGACCCTTCCGCCACGAGTCTCGAGCGTCTGGTCGAAGCGATCCGGGAGATCGGGTACAGTGCCGAGCTGCCCAGCGAGACCGAGTCGGCTGAGGCGGCAGTGGAGGAGCAGGAGGGATCCAGGGCCGAAGAGATTCGGGAGCTTCAGCACAAGTTTACTCTCAGCATCATCGTGGCACTCCTGGTCATGGTGTTCAGCATGTTACTGGCCGCCATGGTCCCTGGAGCAACGGCCGATCCACTGATGCGCTTCATGATGCCGCTCACCGACATGCTCCGGAGCGTGGCGCCCTGGATCGACCGCGTATCGGCCGACGGCTGGAGATACCTGCTTCTCGCTCTGACCCTCCCTGTGGTCGGGTGGGCCGGGCGGCACTTCTATAGCCGGGCCTGGGCGGCGGTCAAACACCGCGCGGCCGATATGAACACGCTCATCGCGCTCGGCACCGGCGCCGCATTCCTGTTCAGCCTTGCGATGACGGTTGCCGATGACTGGTTCCTGGCCCGGGGGATTCCGCCGCAGGTGTACTACGAGCCCGTGGTCTGGATCATCGCCCTGATTCTGCTGGGGAATTTGCTGGAAGCGAAGGCCAAGGCACGCACCTGGGAAGCGCTCCGAGGGCTGATTGCGCTCCGCCCTCCTACCGCGAGGGTCCTCCGGCACAGCGTCGAGGAGCCTATTGCGCTCAGCGACGTCCGGGTCGGCGACGAGGTGGTGGTGCGTCCCGGAGAAACCATCCCCGTCGATGGCGTGGTGCTCGAGGGTACCAGCCACGTGGACGAATCGATGCTCACCGGTGAGCCGGACCCCGTAGCCAAGGGACCGGGCGACACCGTGATCGGCGCGACTCTCAACCGAAATGGCGCCTTTCACCTCCGGGTCACTCGTATCGGCGACGCGACGGTGCTCTCGCAGATCATTCGGCTGGTGCGAGAGGCCCAGGGATCCAAGCCATCGATCCAACGGCTGGCCGACCGCATCTCCGCGGTGTTCGTTCCGATCGTGATCGTTATTGCCGCGGTGACGTTCTTGGTGTGGCTCGGCTTCGGGCCCTCTCCCTCGTATCTCCACGCGCTGGTGGCGGCAGTGACCGTACTGATCATCGCGTGTCCTTGCGCCATGGGGCTCGCCGTACCCACCGCGGTCATGGTCGCCACTGGACGCGGCGCGGAGCTCGGCGTCCTCATCCGCGGTGGAGAAGCCCTGGAGCGAACCGGGGACATCGACGTGGTCGTACTGGACAAGACCGGCACGATCACCGAAGGACGACCGGCAGTCCGGTCGGTGAGTGTCTTCGAGGGCGCCGGAATGGATGAGCCTCGGGTGGTACAGCTCGCCGCCTCGGTAGAACGCTTGAGCGAGCATCCGCTGGGAGAGGCAATCGTTCTGCACGCGAAAACCCGGGGCATCCCGCTGGTTCCGGTGACCGCGTTCGAGAGTCACACCGGCAAGGGTGTTTCCGGCTTGGCGGACGGACACCGGGTCGTGCTGGGCAACCTGAGTTTCCTCAGAACCCAGGACGTACACCTAGGCGTGAGCGCGACGAGCCATCCGGTAGAGGAGGGCCAGACCCTGGTCTACGTCGCTGTCGATCGTCGTGTCGCGGCTGTGATCGCCATAGCCGATCCGATCAAGCCCACCAGCGCGGAGGCAGTGCGACAGCTGAGACAGCTGGGACTGCAAACGGTGATGATCAGTGGAGACGATCACCGCACCGCAGAGGCAGTGGCCCACGCGGTAGGCATCGAGCGAGTGGTTGCGGAAGTGCCGCCGGCCGGGAAGGTGGAGGAGATTCGGCGACTTCAGGGAGAGGGTCGGTCGGTTGCGATGGTGGGTGACGGGCTCAACGATGCGCCGGCGCTGGCCCAGGCGGACATCGGCATCGCCATGGCGTCGGGCACCAACGTCGCGGTGGAGGCCGCCACTATCACTCTCATGCGGGGTGACCTGCTGGGCGTGGTAGACGGCATTGGCCTGTCCCGCAGGACCATGCGGATCGTCCGCCAGAATCTGTTCTGGGCGTTCGTCTACAATGTGATCGGCATTCCGATCGCTGCCGGAGTGCTGTATCCGGCGTTTGGACTGATGCTCAGCCCTGCGATGGCGGCGGCAGCCATGGCGGCGAGCTCGGTGAGCGTCGTGTCCAACAGTTTGAGACTGAGGAAGTTTAGGCGTGAACAGTAAACAGTAAACGGTAAACAGGGTGCGGCAATCACCCTCCCGTTCACGTTCACTGTTCACCGTTTACGCAGTTCTAAAGGGAGCGTCACATGGTAACTGGAGTAAAGGCCCCCTGCGCCTGCGGCGCGCGAACCGGCAACGGCGATCAGGCGGGTACAGTGGATCCCGAAGTCAAGCACTCGATCGGCACTCGGCTCCGGAGAATCGAAGGCCAGGTGCGAGGGCTGCAGAAGATGATCGAAGAGGAACGCTATTGTGCCGACGTGCTCATGCAGCTCTCGTCGGTTCAGGAAGCGCTTCGAGGGGTAGGCCGGACTTTGCTCCACAACCATCTGAAGCACTGCGTCACCGAGGCAATCCGTACTCAGGATCCCGAGCAGACGGATGCGATGTACGATGAGCTGATGGAGTTGATGTACAAGAACGCAAGGTAAGACGGTCAGGCGGTCAGGCGGTCATATTACCGCCGGGTCTTGGCTCGCTTCTTCTTTGATCTCCTCACAGCTGCGGAGTTCGCAGACTTGCCCGACGTCTCCGCCGGTCCGGCTGTCCGACTGTCCGCCTCCACTGCTCGCTGATCCCTGAAGGCCAGCGCAGCCCGGTATTCGCTCAGCAGGCGATCCATCATTGCCGTCCTGCGAGCGTAGAGCCTCTTGAGCGGACGGCCGGTTCGCCGCTCTCGGGCGTAGGCTGTGAGCAGAGGCAGGGCGATCGAGCTGTCGGTGTACACCACGACTGTTCCGGGCAGCTGATCCGGATCGATCTTGCCCCAGCTCACCGCCTCGGCCGGGGTGGCGCCGGAGAGCCCACCAGTGTCTGGCCGGGCGTCGGTCATTTGAAGGAAGTAGTCGTGGCCGCGCTCGTCGATGCCGAGGACTTCCTGGATCTGCGGCTCGGTCTGGAGCATGAAGTTCTTGGGGCTGCCGCCACCCACGATCAACACCCCGCTCTTGCCGCCTCCCCGCTTGGCCTCGAGCACGATGCTGGCCGTCTCGTTCACATCCGCGCTTACATCGAAGCGGAGCCTGCTCCCGGCGAGTGCCTGCTCGGCGACGTTCATCCCGATCGAGCTGTCTCCCGGAGAGCTGGTATAGATCGGCACCTCCAGCTCATGCGCCGCCGCGAGCACCGATCGGCGTGACAACCCGAGGGCCCGCTCCCGCTCGCGCACATAGCCGCCGAGCAGGTAGTGGTATTCGGCGGTGCTCATGGGTCGCTGGAACTCTTCCCGCGCGGAGACTTCGCGAATGAAGGCATCGGTCGAGAGCAGCACGTTGTAATCGAAGAAGATGTCGTAGATCCGGACCACGCCCTTCTCCCGCAGCTCGACATCATTGGCCTGGGGAGTTCCCCGGTGCATCGCCAGCCCCAGGGCAAAGTGGGCATCGTGGTAGAGGTTGGCGCCGGTCGAGATAACCCAGTCGACGAATCCCGATTCCATGAGCGGAATCAGGCAGCTCATGCCCAGACCAGCCGGCGTCATGGCACCGGTGAGAGTCATCCCGACAGTTACAGTGGGGTCCAGCATCACTTGCGTGAAAAGCTGACAACCCTCGCGCAGCCGCCCGGCATTGTACGCCAGGAATGCGTTATCGATCAGCTCCGCCACCGTCTCCTTGCCGGTAGTGGCTTTCGGATCGATGCGTTGTCCGCGTAGGAAGGGGGCTGACGGTCGAGGCATATCTAGTGGGACCCTCTACTTCTTTTCATTCCTTGCCTCAATCACCAGTTGGGTCGCTTCCGCTGGATCATCGGTCACCTTGAACAGCTTCAGGTCCTTGGCGTCGATCTTCCGCTCGTGGGCCACGGTGTTGGTCAACCAGTCAACCAGCCCCGACCAGTACTCTTTTCCGAACAGGATAACCGGGAAGTTGCGGACCTTACCGGTTTGAATGAGCGTGAGCGCCTCGAACAGCTCGTCCAGCGTGCCGTAGCCGCCCGGGAACACGATGAAGGCGGTGGCGTACTTGACGAACATCGTCTTCCGTACGAAGAAGAACTTGAAGTTGAGGCTCCGGCTCAGGAAGGCATTGGATCCCTGCTCGAAGGGGAGCTCGATGTTGCAGCCGATCGAGAGCCCACAACCTTCCATGGCCCCCCGATTGGCGGCTTCCATGATGCCGGGACCTCCTCCGGTGATCACCGGAATCCCGTTTGACGCCAGGAGGCGCGCAGTCTCCACCGCGGCGAGATAATGCGGGTCGTTGGCCTGGGTTCGGGCCGAGCCGAAGATGGACACCCCATCCCGCACGTCCGAGAGGTTGTCGAATCCCCATACGAACTCTCCCATGATGCGAAGCACCCGCCAGGGATCGGAGACGAGGATCTGTTCCTTGCCCTTCCGCTCTCGGGGCTGCGGCCCTTCCAGGAGGGTTTCGTCCTCCGTGGGCCGCTTGTTGTCGTCCATGGTGCGATAGGGACTGTTAGTCACTCAGACGCTCACGCATGTGGCTCTCCGCCACAATGGCAGAGATAGAAGCAGGGGGCCAGAATCAGGGAGCGGAATATACCAATTATAATTGGCTGATGTCCCGCTCCTGGCTCGGCCTTACCGGACGGCTCGCCTTGCGGGGGCTGCTGAACCCACGTCTCGGGCTGGATCTGCTCAGGACCGCGTGGGCATTCCGGCGCAGACGGTGGTGGGCCCTGGCGCCCTATCTTCCGGTACCGGATCGGGAGTACCTGCGCTGGCGGATGTACACGGCGTACGCCGACGAGGATGCCGTGCCGCCGGTGAACGACGTGATTCGATTCGCCCGCTGGCGTCGCGAGACGATGGGGCTGTGAGTCACAGTGAGAGGTGAGCGGTGAGCGGTAAGAGGGAAGAATCCCTGAAGCCTCATGTAGTCATTCTTGGAGGGGGCTTTGCGGGCCTCTATGCCGCTCGCCGCCTGAAGCGGGCTCCGGTCCGAGTGACCCTGGTGGATCGGCGAAATCACCATCTCTTCCAGCCGATGCTCTACCAGGTGGCAACGGCCGCGCTCAATCCCAGCGACATCGCTGCACCCATTCGATCGGTCTTGCGCCGGCAGTCGAATACCGAGGTCCTGCTGGCGGAGGTGGCGTCGGTCGATCCATCCCAGCGTCGGGTCGATTTCACCGATGGCTCGAGCACCACGTACGACTACCTGTTGGCGGCAACGGGCGCCCGCCACTCCTACTTCGGCCACCACGAGTGGGAACCGCTCGCCCCGGGCCTCAAGAACCTGGAAGACGCGGTAGAGATCCGCCAGCGGGTCCTGCTCGCCTTCGAGCGCGCCGAGCGGGAACCCGATCCGGTCCGAAGACACGCGTATCTCACCTTCGTGATCGTGGGTGGAGGCCCGACCGGCGTCGAGATGGCCGGCGCCGTGGCGGAGCTGCGGCGCTACGCACTCCGGCGCGACTTCCGGCGCATCGATCCGGGTGAGGCGACGGTCATGCTGTTGGAAGGCGGGCCCCGGCTGCTGCCATCCTATCCCGAGAA
>JAICPP010000052.1 GCA_025929805.1 Gemmatimonadales bacterium
ATGACGCAGGTATAGGCTTCGGCATTCTGAACAATGAGGCGACCGAGCTCTATGTCGTCGTGGAAGTACCCCGCACTCGTCCCGTTACCCGCATCGATCCGTTCGATATCGTCGCCACGCTGGGAGAGGGTGGTCAGATCGCCGGCCAGCTGCCGCGTTACGAGGACCGCCGCTGCCAGCGGGACATGGCGGCGCACATCGCGGACGGGTACAACGATGGTGGGGTGCAGTTACTGGAGGCCGGCACCGGAGTAGGAAAGTCGTTCGCCTACCTGGTGCCCGCGCTCGCCTGGGCCCGGGCAAACGGCGAGCGCACGGTGGTGAGCACCAACACGATAAATCTCCAGGAGCAGCTGGTTGGAAAGGACCTGCCTCTCCTGCGCCGCGCTCTCACAGAGGAAGATTACTCACCCACGTTCGCGCTGCTGAAAGGCTGGCGCAACTACCTGTGTCTAGCTCGAATGCACCAGGCGGTCTCGGCGCAGCGTACTCTCCTGGAGCAGGACAAGCTGGATGAGCTGCTCGGCATCGCCGAATGGGCGAGCCACACCGCGGATGGTACGTTAAGCGATTTGCCGGTCACGCCCTCTATCGAGGTGTGGGACGAGGTGAGCGCCGAGCCGGATCTCTGCACCCGGCTCAAGTGCGCCCACTTCGACCGGTGCTTCCTGTTCCGGGCCCGCCGGAGGGCTGCCGAAGCCGACGTAGTCGTAGTGAACCATCACCTCCTTGCCGCGGACCTCTCGGTCCGCCAGGCAGCCGACAATTGGCAGGAGGCCGCGGTCCTTCCACCTTACCGGCGGCTGATCCTGGACGAAGCGCACCATCTGGAGGATGTGGCCGCCAACCATCTCGGCATCCAGGTGACGAGCCGTGCCGTGCGACGCCTGCTCGGCCGATTCGAACGGAACGGCCGCGGTCTGGCGCCCACGCTCTCCCATGAGCTGCAGAGCCGGCACGATCTCCTGAGCCGTGCAAGCCTCGATCTTCTGCAGCAGCGACTGCTTCCCGCCATCGCCGACGCCCGCCGGGCGAGTGAAGGGCTCTTTCTGCGTCTGCTCCAGCGGCTGGAAGAAGTCCCGGGAGGCCAGTTGCGTCTGGACGCCGGGTTTGCCGCGGACCCGATCTGGCGAGATGGCCTTGGTTTCGATTTGGATGCGACGCTCGGCTCCTTCCGAACTCTGCGGGACAGCGTCGAGACCATCGCCGACCGGCTGGCTCAGGCAGAGGAGACCGAGCGCCGCGGTCAGCTCCTTCAGGAGCTCCGTGGGGTGCTGCGCCGACTGGACACCCTCTCTGACGGGTTGAACCGCTCTCTACGACCAGGGGGCGGGGGACCACCGACGGTGCGCTGGATGGAGCGAAGCGCGCGAGGACAGAATGTGCAACTGTCGGTCGTCCCGCTCGACCTGGCTCCCTTGCTCCGCGAACTGCTGTTCGATCGGCTGGAGACAGTGGTGCTCACCAGCGCCACGCTCGCGGCCGGTGGGGAGTTCGATTTTCTCCAGTCACGCCTGGGGCTGAACGGGGAGCCATCGCCGGTTCGGGTGAAGGAGATCTTCCCGTCTCCGTTCGATTATCCCTCCCAATGCGTCTTCGGAGTGCCTAACGACCTGCCGGAGCCACGAATGGACGAGCCGGGACACGGTGCCGCCGTGGTCCAGGTCGTCAGCGACCTTGCCTTTGCCTCGGACGGCGGGATGTTTGTGCTCTTTACCAGCCATGTGGCGCTGCGCCGCGCCGCCCAGGAGCTGCGGGCCGGGCTGGGCAATCGCTGGCCCATTCTGGTACAAGGCGAGTCACCGCGGGATGTGCTGCTCCGCCGGTTTCGGGAAGCAGAGAATGCCATCCTGCTGGGCACCGATTCGTTCTGGGAAGGCGTGGACGTACCCGGACGCGCGCTCCGCGCCTTGATATTGAACAAGCTACCTTTCAAGGTGCCCTCCGAACCCATCACCGCGGCGCGGCTCGAGCGATTGGCGGACGAGGGTCTGGACGGCTTCATGCATTACCTGCTGCCCCATGCGGCGCTCAAACTGAAGCAGGGATTCGGTCGCCTCATTCGCAGTCGGCAGGACACCGGAATTGTGGTCCTGCTGGACAGCAGGGTCGTCACCAAGCGGTACGGGCAGGTGCTCTTGAGCGGGCTGCCCCGGGCCGACCGGGTCGTAGGAACGTGGTCTCAGGTTCGGGTCAAGTGTGAGGACTTTTTCGCACGGCAGGGGATCGGCGCCCCGGCATGATGCCGCTTCGGCCGTCGAAGATCATTGGGATCGGCCGGAACTACGTCGAGCACGCCCGGGAGCTCGGCAACGAAGTGCCCGCGGTGCCGATCATTTTCTTTAAGCCTCCCACCGCGCTCATCGGTCCGGGTGAGCCGATCGTGCTCCCCAGCGTTTCGCAGCGGGTCGAGTTCGAGGCGGAAATCGGGGTGGTAATGGCCAGGCGGCTTCGGAACGGGGATCCCGGTGCAGCCGAACGCGCCATCGGCGGGTATATCTGTGTCAATGACGTGACCTGCCGCGATCTGCAGAAGCTCGACGGCCAGTGGGGCAGGGCAAAGGGATTCGACACCTTCTGCCCGGCCGGTCCACGTGTGGCCACTGGACTCGACTGGCGTTCACTGGAGTTGTGCTGTCGGGTCAACGGAGTCGAGCGGCAACGAGCCAAGGCGACAGACATGCACTTCAGCATTCCGGAGCTGGTTTCTTTCCTCAGCGGGATCATGACTCTCGAGCCCGGAGACCTCATCGCGACCGGGACGCCGGCCGGAACCGGACCGCTTCACGATGGCGACACCGTGGAGGTGGAGATTTCCGGCGTGGGTACACTCTCGAATCCCGTTCAGCACGACGGCAGATGATAAGCTTCAGCCAGCGCTTGCAGCGTCTGCCGGGCTACCCGCTCGCAGAGATCCCCGCGATCAAGCGCCGCCTACTCGAGGCCGGCGTCGATGTCATCGATCTGGGTGCCGGTGACAACGATACTCCGCCTCCCTCCATCGCGGTGGACTCGATGACAGCCGCTTTGCGCAACCCGGCTCTGAGCAAGTACGGGTTTCAACAGGGACTGCCCGAGTTCCGTCAAGCCGCCGCACGGTGGATAGAGCGTCGCTTCGGCCAGCGGTTTGATCCGTTCACCGAGATCCTGCCGTTAATCGGATCGAAGGAAGGGCTGTCTCACCTTCCTCACGCCGTCATCGATCCCGGAGACGTGGCAATCGTCCCGGAGCCGGGGTACCAGGCTTACCTGGGCGGGGCTCTGCTTGCGGGGGCCGAACCCTACGTGGCTCCGTTGCGTCCCGAGAATGACTTCTTATTGCGGCTGGACCAGATTCCGGCTGATGTCCTGCGGCGGGCCAAGATCGCTTTCGTGAACTATCCAAACAATCCCACGGCTGCTATCGCTCCGGCGGCCTACCTCGAGCGCACGGTAGCGATCTGCCGGACCTACGGAATTCTCCTCGCCTACGACAACGCGTACTGCGAGCTCACCTTCGACCAGTACCGCGCGCCCAGCATCTTCGAGACTGCCGGTGCCCGAGACATTGCGATCGAGTTCTTTTCGCTCTCCAAGAGCTACTCGATGACGGGCTGGCGCCTGGGCTTCGCGGCCGGCCGCCCGGAGCTGATCGCGGCATTGACCCGGGTCAAATCCTATGTGGATACCGGTCCCTTTCTGGCGGTTCAACAGGCTGGCGCCCTGGCGCTCGACCATAGCGAGGAGCTGGTCGCGCCAATTCGGAGCGAACTGCAACGCCGACGGGACGCAGCAGTAACAGCCTTGCAGGCCTCCGGCTTTACCGTGGATTCTCCCCAGGCAGCCATGTACCTCTGGGTGCCTCTGCCTCCGGGAACTCCCTCTGCCGTATTGGCGCGACACGCGCTGGAGGAGGGCGGCGTCATCGTCCTTCCCGGCAGCGCTTTTGGGCCTGCGGGCGAGGGGTTCTTCCGGATCGCGCTGACGGTGGGTGTCGATCGGCTCCGAGTGGCAGCGGAACGGTTGGGGGGAGCGCTGGAGCGCGTTCGCAGAGGGCCGGTTGCGACCACCGCTTAATCTCGGGCTGCCGCGACGCCGCTCACGGCCCTGGCTGGCGATTGCAGTCAGCGTCCTCGTGCACGTGGTGGTGCTGCTGTTTGGCCGGGTGAGCGGTCGCATGCCTACGCCGCCGCGACCTCCTCAGCAGATCATTGTGCTCGCACCACCGTCCGACGGACCTCGGGATGTCCCCATGCGGTACCAGCTGCCCGAGGCAGCGGCCGAGCAAAGCGGGCGCGAGCTGGCAGAAAACCGGCGGGGAACCCCGGGCCGGCGGCCGAAGAGACCAGCGCTTCCCAGTCGGCCGCCCCAGGTGGCCGCGCTGCCAGAGGCACGCCCTGACCGAGTGGCGTCCGATACCGGCAGCGAACCACGTCCTCGGCTGGACTCCCCCGGGCGCATCGGCCCGGGTTTGGCCCAGGGTCGCTTGTGGGTACGGCCTCTGCCACTGCCGCCCAGAGAGCTGGCCCAGCGGTTATCGCGAAATCGGGCCGAGCTCATCGACAGCGCAGTCACCGCGATCGTGCAGGCGTATCTGGATTCCATCGCCAATGATCCCGCCACCCGGGATCAGGGCCTGCCGAGCTGGACCACCAATATCGCGGGCAAGAAGTTCGGTCTGGACGCGAAGAACATCTACATTGCGGGCCTCAAGATTCCCGCGGCGGTTCTGGCTCTGCTGCCGATCCCGGCCGGCAATATCGACCAGAATCGGGCCTACAATCATCTCATGGACCTTCGGGGCGATCTTCTCTATGCCGCGCAGCGGGCGCAGACGATGGAAGAATTTAAGACCATGATCCGGGAGATGCGGGAGCGGAAGGAGCGGGAACGCGAATTCGAGCGTAATCAGCGAACGGCGCCACCGCCGGAGGAGCCGGGAAAACCGTGAACACTCCTACCGTTCACGCTTCTCTTCACCAGCGCCGCCGTCCAGCCCCAGCAAGTCCGCGAGAGCCCGGTCCACCACCTCCGATGCATCCCCCTCGATGATCTTCTTCAACACGTCGGCGGTTTCCAGGGGAAGGCTCTCGGGATGCACCCGGTCGCGTTGGTATCTCACAATGTTTCCCAGCGGCACCGGCGCCACCCTGGGATCCTCGTCCGGGGCGGTTTCGCCGGCCAGAGTCGCCTCGTAGGAGGAGCTGGGAACGCTCGCGGCCCAGGGTTCGTCCGGCTCGTCGCTCTCGTCGTCGTTCGGGAGCGGCACCATGGCAAAGAGCTGACACTGAAGACCCGGAGGTGCGACCCGCGCGACCAACACTACCTGGAGCGGCTCGTCGAAGAAGCCGTGCTCCTGAATCTGAGCCCAGGCCTCGGGCGACATCACAGCCCGAGCCACCAGACGCCCCTTGCGGTAGGTTCCCATGCAAACCATCTCCGCAGGGACGCGGTCGTCCTGGATCAGTCCAACGTCGAGCTGAACCGGCTCCGCGGTGGCCGCAATCGCAGCCGGAACGGGAACCGAATCGTCCTCACCGGATCTGGGTTCATCAGATTTCATCTGGAATCAGTAGGCAGGGTGGTGCAATGAGGCAAGGCACAGCCCGCGCCCAGCGAAGCGAGGGGTCGCTCGGTTAGTCTGGGCGTGGTCTAATCTCCCCGCTGCCGGTGATGATCGCGGCTGTGTCACCGAAGTCTTCCCGGGAGAGTCGCCGCACCAACTGGAGCGCCTCTCCGTCCGGATCAGGAGCCGGACCTCGTCGGGGATGCTGGATCATGGGTACCAGGCGAGCTTTTCGAAGTAACCCTTGTCCCGCAAACTCCAGGTGCAGCACCCCGCTGATCCCAAGTGGCCCCGCCAGGTTGAATCCTCGATATGTCAGAAAGTTGCCCAATGAATAGGCGATCAACCGCCCGCGGTAGAATTCCATGCCGCGAAGCACGTGAGGTCCATGCCCCACGACGGCATCTGCCCCGGCATCGATGACCGCGCGAGCCCAGCGCCTCAGGTCTCCCCGCGGCTCCGAGCCAAGCGACTCGGCGGCTTGGGCGGTTCGTAACGCCTTTGCCCCCTCGGCCCCGCCATGAAAGGTCACGATCAACACATCAACCAGGGGCCGTACGGAATCCACGACTGCGGCGCTGCGGTCGATATCGAGCAGGTTGTAAGCGTAGGGATACGTCGTAAATCCGACCAGGCCGACGGTGGTTACGCTATCGCCCCGGCGAACGGTGTCCACGGTGATCCGGTCCAGCGGCCCATACCACCGAATCCCCAGGCTATCGAGAACCTGCTCCGTCGATGCGCGGCCGGCGCCCCCCAGGTCGTTCGCATGATTGTTGGCCAGGTTCATGTGAGTGAATCCGGCCTCGGTCAGACGCGGCGCGAGCATGGTCGGTGTTCGGAAGGCGTAGCAGTTGCGCCGGGGAACGAAAGAGTCGGTCTCCTGTTGCCCATGGCGGGCGCGGCGTGCCTTGGGCCGGCCGACTTTCACCAGACACTTGGTCGAGGTGCCGGTATCGGCGAGCACGCCCTCGAAGTTCCCCACTACCAGATCGCCGAAGAGGCTCGGACGCGCCTGGTCGAGCAGCCCTCGCCCGCTATCCGGTGGCACTCCGTCCGGCAGGGTGGTAGTGCCCAGGTTGATATCGCCCACAAACGCCAGGCGCACCGAGGCGTACACTCGAGCTGCGGGTACGGGAGATGGCTCGACCAGAGGAGATGGAGGGAGCACCAAGGTATCGGCCCGCTCCGGGGCGGGGGCCGGTTGAGGCTGAGGCGGTGGGGCTTTGGCACATCCGGAGGCGAGCGCAAGCAGCAGCCAACCGGACCCGGACCTCACGCGACGCTTACTCCTCCGTTGCGCCGGGCCATCTCGCTGAGCCGTTGGAGGCTGCGCTCCCGGCCAACCACCGCGAGGAGCTCGTTCACGGGCTCGGAAACAGTAGACCCGGTGAGGGCCACGCGAACCGGCTGCATGATGTCGCCCAGCTTGGCCTGCTGACTTTCGGCGACCCGCCGCAACGTCTCCACCAGCTGGTCTGGTTGCCAATCCTTGTCCTCGAGCTCGGCAAGCGCGGCAGCCGCCAGTCCCAGATTCCGGCCGAATGCCGGTCCCATCTTCCGGATGAGTGCCTCGCCCTTGGAATCCAGAGTGGCTCGGGCCGGATCCAACCGCACCGCGACCTGGTCGGCCACGTGCAGGATAGTCCGTGAACGGGCTTTCACCGATTCGATCAGCGGCCGCAGATCGCGATCATCATCAACGCCCAGGCGGATCAACTGGCGGCGCACCGGCTCGACCAGCTCCTCCACCGGAAGTGCCGAGAGATACTGACCGTTCATCCACTCCAGCTTGGTGGTATCGAAGACCGCCGACTTCTTCTGGATCCCCTCGAGGGTGAAGAGCTGGATCATCTCGTCTTCCGCCAGGATCTCTCGGTCACCCCCGGGAGACCAGCCGAGCAAGGCCAGAAAGTTCCGCATGGCAGCGGGGAGAATGCCTTGCTCCTGGTAGTCTCCCACCGCGGTGGCGCCGTGCCGCTTGGAGAGCTTCTTGCCGTCCGAGCCCAGGATCATCGGAACGTGGGCGAAGACCGGGGGCCTCTGTCCGAGCGCCCGGTAGAGCGCGATCTGCTTTGGTGTGTTCGAGATGTGATCATCGCCCCGCATCACATGGCTGATTCGCATTGCGATGTCGTCCGACACGACGGCCAAATTGTAAATCGCGGTGTTATCGCTGCGGAGGATAACGAAGTCGTCGAGATCGCGGCCCTGGAAGCTGATCCGCCCGTGCACGGCGTCATCCCAGGCGATCTCCTGATCGTCCATGATGAATCTGATGGTGAATGGGGCTCCTGAATCCCGCCGCCGGACAATCTCCTCGGACGCCAACTTCAGGCACCGGCGATCGTACCGGAACCCTATTCCGGCTGCTTCCGCTTGGGTTCGCTGAAGCTCCAGCTCCTCGCGGGTACAGAAACAACGGTACGCCTTGCGCTCGGCCAGAAGACGTTCTGCGTCGGCTCTGTGCCGGGCCGCGTATTCGCCCTGAAAGTACGGTCCCTCGTCCCAGGTGATTCCCAGCCATCGAAGTCCGTCGAGAATGATCCGGGTATGCTCCTCGGTGCTTCGCTCCCGATCGGTGTCCTCGATGCGAAGTACGTGCGTGCCGCCGGTGTGCCGCGCGTAGAGCCAGTTGAAAAGGGCCGTCCGCGCTCCACCGACGTGAAGATAGCCGGTAGGGGATGGTGCAAAACGGACTCGGGGTGCAGTCATAAGTAAAGCGTAAACAGTGAACGGTGAACGGTAAACGGTAGGCGTCGGGCGAGCCCGTTCACCGTTTACTGTTCACCGTCTTACGCATGTCGGGAAAGACGGAGCGGGAGGGATTCGAACCCTCGATAGGGGTTGACCCCCTATGCCGGTTTAGCAAACCGGTGCCTTCAGCCACTCGGCCACCACTCCAACGCGCAGTAAATTCGCGGGCTGGTTGGGCCCAGGCAAGTCCTTGCCGGGAGTTGGTTGGGTATTCGGGTGACTGCCGCTACGAGCGTGTTGGCGCTTCGGCCTGCCAGTGCTCCCGGGCGCGAGCCAGAATCTGGTCGACGGATCCGGGCAGATTGTTGCGCAACCAGAGCACCAGTGCTTCTGCTTTTGGGACAGTGGCCCAGGACGGCCGGTGGTTGGTCTGAATGAGAGGCCTGAGGGCGTGCACCCGAGGCCCCAGCACTTCGTCCATTGCCTGGTTCAGCGCTTTCTCGAGTGCACCATCGACCGGGAGCAGATGGGTGTGGGAACAGAGGAGCGCATCCACTTTGCCGGCGTGAAACTCAGGGTCGAGCACATCGATAGGGTAGGCGCAAAAGAGGCTGACATCTCCCTGTTTCAGCAGCTCATTCCACAAATCCTCCAACCGAGCCGCAGCGGAGTGCTCGCCCTTTTTCCAAAGCACGCCCACCATCTCGCCATAGGCCCTGACCCCCGTATGCACTGCCCGGGATCGGACGCCTGCGAGGGCATCACTCAGCACGCTTCGAAACAGCTCCGGATCAGGCGCGCCATTCACCATGAATCGGCTCAGAGTGAACTCCGCGTCCATGAACACCAGCCGGCCTTCCAGCACCGCCCGGGAATACCCGCGATCTCGTCTCAGGAACGTGGTCAGCGACGTGCGGTGTTCGGCGGTGGCGATGATCAGAATCCCGTCGCCTCGCCTGAGCCCCTCGCTGAGGAAGCGTCCGACATTTTCCATGAGGAGCCGGTCGTCGGTGCCGTAGAGCTGCACCACGTGCTCTTCCGGCCCGAGTCGATCGAGGAGCTCCGAACATGCTGACATTAGATGCCTTTACTCCGAATCTCGTGAAGCCCAAATCTATCGGGTCAATATGGGGACGGCACTTCCTCACCTTTGTGTCATGGATCACCCTTTGTGCTCCACCAGGGGTGAGCCAACGGAGTTTGCACGGCTTGCCAGCGCCAGCGGCCGCGGGGTAGTTTCGCCCCATGAATGTGCCGCAGCCGGGCACCAGGGGAGCAGCCGAACGTCCTCCGGGCGGATATACCGTTCTGGTGGTGGACGATGAGGAAGCCGTTCGGCGACTGGCGTGCCGCATGCTCACCTGGACGGGATACCAGGCCATGGAGGCAACCCATGGTCGTGAGGCTATCGCCACCATCGAGCAGCACGCCGGAGGAATTCACCTGGTTCTAACCGATATCAAAATGCCCGGCATGAACGGCCGGGAACTGGGACGCCAGGTTGAACAGCGCTGGCCGGGGAAGCCGATTCTGTACATGTCAGGCTATGCCTCTGAAGTGTTCCAGGGCGGGCTGCTCGAACCGGGGGCTCCTTTCCTGGCCAAACCGTTCACGCAGGAGGATCTGGCTCAGAAAGTCCGGTCGCTGCTGGGCGGGTAGCCGCTCGTCGCCGCGGCACGGAGGCAGCAGATTTATGTTGCGGTCATTCGGCAGGTCCCTCGCGCCCTCCCCTGGTGGCGGCCTGGAGACGGTCAGCAAGTGGCACAAATGTTGATCTTTGGCCGAAGCTCGTCTAGCCTTGTAACCCAGTGTCACTCATTGCAAATGACGGCGTCATGACCGCAGGGGGAGTGGTGGTTGGAGCATCGCAGGCGCCCCCTCGGACCATCAAGGGGCAGGGAGCTCCGTTGCGCATTATCTGTCCCACCTACTGGTACCCGCAGCACGCCAGCGACACTCAGGCCACCTACGTTCACGACATTAACCGGCACCTGGTACGCCGGGGCCACACGGTCACGGTAGTCACCCCGGGGCACCGGTCACTCCCGCGGTTAGACATGTTCGATGGGGTGAAGATCGTCCGGTTCCCACTCGAGCTGCCGCCGGATCTGACCTACGGGCGGGTCGCGCAGAGTCGGGTAAGCTGGCTGGGAAAGTTCGCCCGGGTCGTGGTCATGGCCCATTACATGGAAGCGCAGCACCGGGCCATCCTCAACGAGGCGGGTGAGCACGGCGCGGACGTCATCCATGCCCACTGGGCCATTCCTACCGGCCCCGCCGCCGTGATGGCTGCCCGAAAGCTCCAGGTTCCCAGCGTCATCACCATGCACGGTGGCGATGTGTACGTGAACCCCGAGCAGGGTTACGACTTCCCGACTCGATGGTACGTTCGGCCCGCGCTCCGGTGGACTCTCCGCCATGCAGGTGCGCTGACCGCCATCACCGAAGATTGTCGGCAACACGCGCTTCGGGCCGGGGCTCCGGCAGAGCGAATCCGCCTGGTGTTCAACGGGACCGATCTTCGCCGCTTCAGCCCCGGGGATAACGGGAATCGGGATTCCCGGTACGGCCCGCACATGATTTTCGCCTGCCGCCAGCTCTTCCCCAGAAAGGGGATACGGTTCCTGCTCGAGGCTGCCGCCGAGCTGAAGCCGCAGTTCCCGGATCTCAAGATCGTCCTGGCGGGTGATGGCTTTGAACGTCCGGAGCTGGCGCGCCTGGCCGCGGAGCTGGGGATAGCCGCAGACGTGACCTTCCTCGGATGGGTGCCCAACGCGGAGCTGCCTCCCTACTACCGCGCGGCCGCGGTGTCGGTCATTCCGTCGCTGGAAGAAGGCTTCGGCATTCCCGCCGCCGAAGCGATGGGGTGTGAAGTCGCAGTGGTGGCCAGCGATGCGGGTGGGCTGCCTGAAGTAGTCGAGAACGGGGTCACCGGACTGGTGGTTCCGCGAGGCGACTCGAAGGCTCTGGCCCAAGCCATCGGATCGCTCCTAGCCGACCCACAGCGGCGCCGCCAAATGGGCCAGGCCGGCCGCGAGCGGGCACTCCGGCTGTTCGACTGGGACCGCTCCGCCGAGCAGTTCGAAGAGATCTATCGTGAAGTCGCCAGCCGGATAAGCCGGTGAGCGAGCGGCTGTTCGCATTCCGGTGGGACGTGGACCATCGGGTCTGCGCCACCGACGGGATCCCGCGGATCCGGGCGGTCTGCCGCGATTTCGGTGTGCCCAACACGTTCTTCATCAACATGGGACGATCCACCAACCTGCTGGAGTGGATCGGCCCGGGCGCTGCGCGCTCCAAAGCCAAGCTGGCCGATCGTGAAGCGGTGCACCTGATCAAGAAGACCGGCTGGCCCCGCTTCTTGCTGGAAACGGCGCTATCGCGGCCGGTCGGGCTTTCGTTTGTGCCCCAGCTTCAGGCGCTTCAGGCTGAAGGCCACGAGCTCGGACTCCATGGCGGCATGGACCACGTGGTCTGGAGCCGTCGCTTCCACCAGCTGCCCGACGAAGTGCTCCGCGCGGATGTCCACACGTCCTACGGTCATTTTGTTCGCCATTTCGGTAAGCCGGCCGGCTTCTCCTCACCGGGCTTTTATTCCGATGAGCGGGTGATGGCGCTCCTGGACCAGCTCGGCTTCCTCTATAACGGCGACGCGATCGGAGGTTCCCCCCACCGGGCCACCGTCAACGGCCATCCGGTGAATCACTGGACGATCCCCGTCACGCTCTCCGGCCCCCGCACCATACCTTTTCTCGAGTACCATGGGGCCCGCGGAACTCCCGAAGCCGAGGTGCTCCAGCAGCTGGGCCAGCATCTCGAAGAGCATGACTCGGTCGTGCTGTATGGCCACCCCTGCTATGAAGGAGTGCGCGAGCGGCTGTTACGCCAGGTGTTCGCGGCTGTGGTGGAGCGGGGGTTTCGCTTCGTCACCATGCAGACCATGGCCGAGCAGCTGCGGGTGGTCGCAGCGGAGCGATGATCCGGGTTCTCAGCGTCTTCGGGACTCGTCCGGAGGCGATCAAGATGGCGCCGGTGGTCCACGCGCTGCGAGATGCCCCGCGGCAGTTCGAGAGCATTGTGTGCGTCTCGGCGCAGCATCGCGCCATGCTGGATCAGGTCCTTGGGGTGTTCGGGCTGGACGCCGACCACGACCTGGACCTGATGACCGCCGGCCAGTCCCCGGCGGAGGTCACCGCCCGGGTTCTGCAAAGCCTCCCACCGCTGCTGCGGCAAATCCGGCCCGACGTGCTACTGGTGCAGGGCGATACCATGACCACCTTTGCAGCCGCGTTTGCGGCCTACCTCGAACGGATCCCGTCGGGACACGTTGAAGCCGGGCTGCGCACGGGCGACCGCTACCAGCCGTTTCCCGAAGAGATGAACCGGGTGATGACCACCCGGCTGGCGTCCATCCACTTCGCTCCCACCGCACAGGCCCGGGCCGCTCTGTTGGCGGAAGGCATTCCGGCTGCCGACGTGCATCTGACCGGCAACACGGTCATCGATGCGCTGCTGCAGACCGTCCGCGAGGACTACACCTTCCGTTCACCGCGACTGGCGTCGCTCGATCCGCGCCGGCGGGTGATCCTGATTACCACCCACCGCCGGGAGAGCTTTGGGCCTCCGCTCCGCTCTACCTGTGCCGCCATTCGAGACCTCGCCGAGCGATTTTCCGACCTCCAGTTCGTGCTGCCGGTCCATCCCAACCCGGAGGTCAAGCAGACCGTCGAACGGCTGCTATGCGACCTGCCCGGCATGTACCTGATAGAACCGGTGGATTACCTCGAGTTCGTACACCTGATGAACCGCTCCTACCTGGTGCTCACCGACAGCGGCGGGGTGCAGGAGGAGGCTCCCTCGCTGGGAAAACCGGTGCTGGTGCTGCGGGAGGTTACCGAACGGCCGGAAGGAGTGGAGGCAGGAACGGCGGTCCTGGTGGGCACCGACCGGAATCGCATCGTCCAGGTGGCCAGCGAGCTACTGAGCTCGAGAGCCGCGTACGAGCAAATGGCCAATGCGGTGAACCCCTACGGTGACGGGCAAGCGAGCGGCCGGATCGTCAAGGCGCTGGTGGAGCGGTTCGGATGAAGCTCCTGGTAACCGGCGGAACTGGCTTCATCGGCTCGCACCTGGCGGAGGAGGGGAGGCGCAGAGGCGCCGCGGTAGTCGTGCTTGGCTTGACCGACCGGCCGGAAGAAAAGGCCAACGCCGAGCTGCTGACCCGCATGGGGGCCGAGGTGATCTCGGGCAGCATCACCGACGCCGAGCTGTGCCGGCGGGCCTCCCGCGGGGCCACCCACGTCTTTCACCTCGCGGTAGCGATGCGCGAGGGAGGAAAGAGCGACGAGTTTTTCGAGGCCATCAACCTGGATGGCACCCGGCAACTGCTCGAGGCGGCAAGTGTCCAGCGGGTGGAGCGCTTCGTGTACTGCAGCACCATAGGGATCTACGGACACCGCGCGCCGGGTATCACTCGGGAGGACTCTCCCCTCGCGCCCGGCAATATTTATGAACGGACCAAGGTGTCGGCCGAGCGACTGGTGCGAGAGTTTGCCGAGAAGTGCGCACTGCCGGCAGTGGTCCTGCGACCGGCAGACGTCTACGGGCCGCGCGATCAGCGGCTGCTGAAGCTCTTCAGAGGGGTGAGCCGGGGCCGTTTTCCGCTGTTTGGCTCCGGCAGCGGGCGCCGGCACATGGTGTATGTAGATGACGTGGTGTCCGCCTTCTTCAAGGTGTGCGAGAAAGACAATGCCGTAGGAGAAGGACTCATTATCGCCGGTCCCGGACCCTGCACGTTGCGGGAGCTGGTCGAGGAGGTCACTCGGGCCACGGGGAGCAAACGCTATGGGGTTCGGCTCCCGCTGGCGCCCATGCTCGGGCTGGCCGCTGTGGTCGAGGATGTCTCTGCTGCCCTCAAGATCGACCCTCCGATCTATCGCCGGCGCATGGACTTCTTCCACAGCGACTCGGAGTTCGACATCTCCCGGGCTCGGCGCGTGCTCGGCTGGGAGCCTCAGGTCGGGCTGCGAGAGGGAGTGCGCAGGACGTTGGAAGATTACCGGCGGTCGGGCTTGATGTAGGGGCGTGTTTACCAGTCATCGCGAGCGCCGCCGGCGCGTGGCGATCCGGTGGCTCCATGTATTGCAGCTGGATTGCTTTGGGCGCTTCGCACCCTCGCAATGACTCAACAGGAGATCGCTGATTGACTGAACCCTGGCAGTTACAGCTTTATCGCCGTTCGCTGAAGAAGAAGCTGACCGTCAATGCACTGTTGGACCGGCTGCCCCAAGCCAAGGGGCGGATGTGTCTGGAGGTCGGATGCGGTACCGGTCTCACCTCCCACTTTCTCCGTCAGCGGGGCGGGACCTGGGTCAGCACCGACTTCGAGCGGGATCATGTTCGCTCCGCCAGGCAGCTGGTAGGAGACCGGGTGCTTCAGACCAGTGATGCCGAGCTTCCCTTTCGGAGTGCATCGTTCGATCTGGTGGCAGCCATCAACTTTCTCGAGCACATCGAGGACGACAATACGTTTTTTCGGGAAATGGTACGCGTGCTGAAGCCCGGTGGAGACTTCCTGTTCATGGCACCCAAGGGAGAAACCGGCCGGCCGGGATACGCGCTGAAGCGCGTATTGGGCTTTACCGCCGACCAGGAAGGCTTTGGTCACGCAAGAGACGGTTACCCTCCTGCTGCGGCCCGTGCGCTGTTCGAGCGAAACGGCCTGGTGCTGGCGGGCACCGATGATTACTGCCGATTCTTCACCGAATCCATCGAAGACTTGCTGAATTACGCATACCACCGCAAGTCAATGAAAGGGAAGGACACGGAGCAACAGGATTTCCACGGCGACACCGCGCCGATGTCGGCCGAGGCCCTGAACAAGGTGGGGACGGCTTACAAGGTGTACTCGGCGGTATACCCCGCATTACGCGCGTGGACCATGCTGGATCACCTCATCCCGTTCTCACCCGGCTACATGTTGGTAGCCTGGGGCAAGAAGAAGGCGGCCTAATGTGCGGCATTGCAGGTAAAGCCGGATCTCACCCGGTCACCGAGCCCGAGATCCTCCGGATGTGCGACGCGATCGCGCACCGGGGCCCGGACGACTGGGGTACCTTCATCGAGGGTGGGGTCGGGCTCGGGATGCGACGGCTCAGCATCGTCGATCTCGCCGGCGGGCATCAACCCATCGCCAATGAAGACGGCAGCATCGTCGTGGTGTTCAACGGCGAGATGTACAACTACCCCAGCCTGTACGCTGAGCTGGTGGGCAAGGGGCATCGTTTCGCCACCCGGTCCGACACCGAGGCGCTAGTGCATCTCTATGAGGAGCACGGCGAGGAGATGGTGGGCCGGCTGCGGGGCATGTTTGCCTTTGCCCTATGGGACCGCCGCCGGCAGCGCCTCCTGCTGGCCCGCGACCACTTCGGCCAGAAGCCGCTCTTCTACACCGAGCAGGCGGGGCGGCTCACGTTCGCTTCCGAAATCAAGGCGCTGCTGGCCGACGATCCCAGCCTGGCTCAGCTCTCGCCCCGAGCTCTGGATCAGTACCTGACCATG
>JAICPP010000163.1 GCA_025929805.1 Gemmatimonadales bacterium
CACCCGGTGCTGGCGAATTCTTGCCCATGCCGATCGCGTGCTCCAGCGGTTTCGCGGCGATTTTATCGGCAAGTGCAGCCCGGTTCATTTCTTCTGGGGAGCCTTCGATCTGGCCTGTACCCGTTTCTCCGGCCGGGTGGCTCCGGTGCACCCCGGCGGGGTTCCCAATCTTCCTGACCGGATCGTCCGCGAAGCCTATTCACACGAGTGCATCAGCACGGGCTGGTGGCCCGGCGGCGGATTGATGCCGGAATCGGCCTTCTACTCGTACTGCTATCCTGAGCCGAATGGCTTTTCGAGAGCCAGGATCCAACCTACCGGGGCCTACTATCACCAGGACCTCAGAGAGTTCGTTCTCCCCTACGAGGTGGTTCGGACGGCCAACCGTCCGGATGAAGTCCTTCTGCAATTCTTTCAAACCACTTATGAGGCCGGAGCCGAGCTGGGAGGCTGGGACCGCCGCGGGCTCGAGCGGAACGGTTAAATGGATGCCCCATGCAGTGCTCGCACCTGGACCAGATCCGTCCCATAGCGCCGCGGACGCCCGAAGGCTGCGAAGAATGCCTGAAGAGCGGCGGTTTCTGGGTGCACCTTCGCTTGTGTCTCTCGTGCGGTCACGTAGGGTGCTGTGACTCGTCACCCGGCAAGCACGCCACAAAGCATTTCCAGAGCTCCCACCACCCGCTGGTTCGCAGCTTCGAGCCGGGCGAGGACTGGGCCTGGTGCTATGCCGACAGCAGCTTGCTCGAGCCTGCTCCCGGGGCGGAGTAGTTTGCGGGCACGCTGGTGGTGTTATCCATCACCACCGGAACGTTCGTGGGCCGCTAGCTTAATCAAGCCGGCGGGCCATCTTAAGGTACGACCCGCTTCCTTGTAGCAGTCGCTTAAACGTTATTTGCCCTCCCGGGGCGCCCGAGAGTCTAAACCGTGATGCTCCCCCCCACTGATCGGTTTCGCGTTCCTGCGCCCACTTTTCCCAATACATCTCGCACGATCCGGCCGCTCCTGATAAGCCTGCTGTCCTTGGGGTGTAGCGGCGGTGCCGAGCTGCTGCTGCCAGGTGACGGTGAGCCGGCCAACATCGAGGTGGAATTCGGCGATGGGCAGAATGGTCGAGTGGGCGAGCCGCTGAGCGATTCACTGGTCTTCTTGGTCACCGATTCGCGGGGCAGGCCGGTTGAGGCAGCCAGGGTGGCATTCGAGCTCTCGTCGGCTGGGCCCGGAGCCGACGTCGTTCCCGATACCGCTGAGACCGACGCCACTGGGCGAGCCCAAGCGACCCTGGTGCTAGGGACCACGACCGGTCCCCAGGTTGGAGAAGCGCGGGTCGTGGTTCCCGAGGGCACTCGCCAGCCGACCGCGAGCTTCACCGTGTTCGCCCTTGCCGAGAATGCGAACGGGATCGCGGCCATCTCGGGGGACGACCAGACCGGCCCGGCCGGCTCGATTCTGAGCCAACCTCTCGTGATCCAGGTGACCGACGCATTCGGCAATCCGATAGCGGGTGTCCCGATCACCTGGACCGCGGAGGGCGGAGGCAGTGTCAGTGAAGCTTCGAACTTCACCGACGGGGACGGGCGGGCCTCCGTAGAGCGCACCCTCGGTCCGGCGGCTGGAATTCAGAGCACCCTCGCCGCTTCCCAAGAGCTCG
This sequence comes from Gemmatimonadales bacterium, assembly GCA_025929805.1. Lineage (GTDB taxonomy): Bacteria > Gemmatimonadota > Gemmatimonadetes > Gemmatimonadales > GWC2-71-9 > CAVVWJ01. The sequence continues at coordinate 1,652 of JAICPP010000163.1, forward strand.
CCGGGTCTCCGGTCACCTTCGTTCACACGGCAACCGCCGGGACCGCAGCCGGGCTGTCGATCGAGTCGGGGGACAACCAGACCGCAGTGGCAGGAACGGAGCTACCGGGCGACCTCGTGGTGCGTCTGGTCGATGCCGGCGGCAATGGGGTGCCCGGTGCGGGGGTGACTTGGGTGGTGGGCGCAGGCGGTGGGAGTGTCTCGCCCCAGAATACCACTACGGATGAAGGCGGAAGAGCGGCTACCCGGTGGACGCTGGGTCCAGCGCCCGGGAGCAACCGGGTGGATGCGGTAGTCTCCGGTGTTGGGGTGGTGCATTTCAGTGCGACCGGGACCGCCAGCACGCCGGCGGCATTGTCCATCGTGGTCCAGCCCTCCGCTTCCGCTCGGAACGGAGTGCCATTGGCCCGCCAGCCTGTGGTCCAGATCCTGGACGCTAGCGGCACCCCCATGGCATCGGCAGGCATCACAGTCACGGCCCAGCTCTCGGGGGGTGGTGGAGCGCTGCTGGGCACCCGCCAGCGCGTCACCGACCCAGCAGGCCGGGCGACCTTCGCCGATCTGGCTATAGCCGGCGCGATAGGGACACGGACCTTGGTGTTCACCGCCAGTGGATTTGCCGGAGCCACTTCGAGCCCCATCAACGTGAGTGCCATTTCAACCACGACCACGATCACGAGCCACACGCCCGAGCCGTCGGTGGTTGGGCAAGCGATTACGGTCGGCTTCAGGGTCACCGCCGCTGGACTGGTCCCTACCGGGAGTGTGACCGTGACCGATGGGGTGCAGAGCTGCAGCGGAGCCCTGTTGGCCGGCTCGGGGAGCTGTCAGCTGGTGCTCACCACGGCCGGCCCGAGGACGTTGCAGGCAACGTACTCGGGCTCACCTGGGCTGAACCCGAGTTCGGGCAGCGTGAGTCATCTGGTTGGCCAGAATCAGGGGCCCACCGCCGCCTTCAGCTCCCGTTGCGAGGGACTCACCTGCGCCTTTACCGATGGGAGCAGGGATGAGGATGGCGGTGTCGTCGCCTGGACCTGGAACTTCGGGGATGGAACCAGCGCGACCGAAAGGGAACCGACTCACGCCTATTCGGCCCCCGGAACCTATCTCGTAACACTCACCGTGACCGACGATGACGGGGCGACGGACCAGGCCACCGCCCAAGTGCAGGTACGCGAACCGGAACCCGGGAATCAACCACCCACCGCGGCCTTCACCGCAGCATGCGATCAACTCGAATGCCGGTTCGACTCGGACGCAAGCGACGACCCTGATGGACGCATAAGCGACTACAGCTGGAACTTCGGGGACGGGCAGGGCTCCGATCGGCGAGATCCATCTCACACCTACAGCTCGAGCGGCACCTACAGCGTGACGCTCACGGTCACTGACGACGATGGGGCAAGCAACTTCGTGACGCAGCAGGTCACCGTGACTGCTCCAAATCAACCCCCCAATGCGGAGTTTGCGGCCAGTTGCACGAACTTGTCGTGCAGCTTCACGAGCCAGAGCAGTGACTCTGATGGGCAGGTCGTCGCCTGGACCTGGGCCTTCGATGATGGACAAGGCTCCTCCGAGCCAAACCCATCGCATACCTACTCCTCGGCAGGCACCTACAATGTGAGGCTCACCGTTCAGGATGAGGATGGATCGACTGACGAGGTCACTCACTCCATTACCGTGGACGCTCCGAACCAACCGCCAACCGCAGCGTTTAACTCCAATTGCTCGGATCTCAGCTGCGACTTCGATGACGGGAGCAATGATCCTGACGGGCAGGTCAGCGGCTGGAGCTGGAACTTTGGAGATGGCCAGACTTCAAGTGACCGGAGTCCGTCGCACACGTACGCCTCCGGCGGCACCTACAACGTGACCCTCACGGTAACCGACAACGAGGGCGCAACCGGCACGACTACCCAACAGGTCATGGTCTCGGCTCCCAATCAGCCTCCCACCGCAGCGTTCGCCACCACGAGCTGCACCACAGGCCAACCCTGCCAGTTTGCCGATGCCAGTACGGACAGCGATGGGGCAGTGGTCGAGTGGGACTGGGACTTCGATGACAGCGGCGCGCAGTCCAACGAGCGCAACCCGACCCACACTTACAACGCGAGCGGGACCTACGACGTCAGACTCCGGGTCAGGGACAATGAGGGCGCCCAGAGCCAAGAAACTCAGCAGACCGTCACTGTGACCGATCCCGCGACGGCCGCGACGGTTGCGCCATGAAGCTGCACCCGGGTGCTTTCCACAAGAGCCCGGATCATCCCGGGCTTCTTCTTGCCTGGGCGGAAAGCTGGGTTTAGAATCCCGCTCCCGTCCGGGCGATTAGCTCAGCTGGTTAGAGCGCGCGCCTCACATGCGCGAGGTCGGGGGTTCGAGCCCCTCATCGCCCATCCTTCCCTCCCTGGCCTGCTATTACCAGCAGGAGCTTATCATCTTATAGGTATGGCGTCCTGGAGAGCGACCGGCGATCAGCGCTGTTCGTCACCTCTATTCACCCTGTCAGCAGCGCATGACTGAGCCAATTCAATCCCACTCCCCAGCCGGCAAGCTTCGAGTGCTCTTCATTACGGAGGAGGACCCGCTCTATGTGATTCGCCTATTCGAAGTTTTCTTCCAGGAATACCCAACCGATGTGATTGAGGTGTGCGGCATTACCATCGATCGTCCGTTTCATGAGCCACCCTGGAAGACCCTCCGTAGGCTCATGGGCTTGTACGGGCCCTTGGGTGTCGCACGTATCGGGACCCGCTTCCTGCGGGCCAAGCTGAGCGGGCACTCCATTGCCGGGCTGGCCTCGGAGCGGTCAATTCCGATGTACCCTACGGGCTCGGTGAATGCTCCAGGGTACCTGGACCAGGTACGCCGACTGGCGCCGGACGTGATCGTGTCGGTGGCCGCGCCGGAAATCTTTCGCAAGGAGCTCCTGCGCATACCGCCGCTTGGCTGTATCAACATCCATTCGGGGCGGCTTCCCGTTTACCGGGGGATGATGCCAACGTTCTGGCAAATGCTGAAGGGGGAGCCTGCGGTTACCGTGACCGTGCACGAAATGGCCGAGAAACTGGATGCCGGTGGGGTGCTGGAGACGGCCACCGTGCCCATCGCGCCACAGGATTCGCTGGATCGGGTGATCACCATAACCAAGCAGGAAGGGGCCAGGCTCCTGATCCGTGTTCTCCTGAAGATTCGTTCCAATCAGGCGGTGGCGACGTCTCTGGATATGAAGGGCGCCGGCTACTTCTCTTTCCCTAAGCGCGAGCATGTCCTCGAGTTCCGCAAGCGTGGCCACCGCCTCCTCTGAAGGCCCAGTGATGGAAGACCAGACTCATATTGGACTCGCGGCCATGTCGGTAGACGTCGAAGACTGGTTCCAGGTCGAAAACCTCAAGCCGATGATCCCCCGTGCCACCTGGGATAGGCGGGAGAGCCGAGTCGAGCGGAACACAATGAGGATCCTCGAGATACTGGCCCAGGGGAAGGCGCGGGGAACCTTCTTCGTCCTGGGCTGGGTGGCGGAGCGCCAACCGGCGTTGATCCGACGCATCGCCGAGCACGGACATGAGATAGCGTCGCATGGATATGGTCACGATCTGCTCTACACGCTCTCCCCCACTGAGTTTCGGGCCGACGTCGAACGATCCAAGAAAACCCTGGAGGACCTGACCGGACGTCCAGTTGTGGGGTATCGAGCCCCTAGCTTTTCCATCACCGATTGGGCCGTCTCGATCCTGCAGGAGTTGGGATTTGAATACGACTCCTCGGTTTTTCCTACCCTCGCGCATGACCGTTACGGCAAGCTGCCGGGGGTGCACGCCGGTCGTCCCATCCTGGAACTAAGACCCGGGTTCTACGAAGTGTGTATTTCGTGCCTGCCGGTGGGAAATCGTGGCGTGCCCTGGGGTGGTGGGGGATACTTTCGAATGATCCCTTCTGGACCGTGGCAGGCCGGGGTGCGTCGGATCCTCCGAAGTGGTGCACCATACGTGTTTTACATCCATCCCTGGGAGCTGGATCCGGGGCAGCCGCGAGTGCACGGCCTCGGAACCGTGAACCGGTTCCGCCACTACGTGAACTTGGAGCGGAGCGAAGACCGCTTTCGTGCGCTTGTGTCCGGCTTCCAGTGGACCTCGGTCGGCAAGGTCCTGGACCTCTGGAAGGGAGAGCCGGTCTCTCTGACCGCTAAGTCGAGTGCCGTTTGATCCGAAACACCCCGAATGTGTTGCAAGCCCTTGCCGAGTTTCCCGTCCGGCGAAACATTCCAGGGTCTTTTCTTCAACCCAGGGGTGTAGGTTGTGAGCTATGAAGGTCTTCGGATCTCGGGCGAAGTACTGACACTCGAAGATCCAGTTTCCGGCGATCTCCTGAGCTACGCAGCTGGCCGGGGTCACCGCGACTATCCCTGTCTGTCGCGGACCCACAACCCGTCTAGCTGCGTGCCGTGCATCGACTTTTCACCCTGGCTCCAGGAACGGGTGCTCCGGGCCGATGCCGATGGCTTGGGCGAGTACCTCTGGCGGGTGCGCAGGGCCGACCCGGAGGAGGGCACCTCCGAGGAAGTCCGTCGCAGGTATCTCGAGCTGGCAAGATCCGTCATGGCCACGCCCCTGGAACGGCATCTCGATCGGGGCAGCGAGGAGGCTTACCTGGATCTCCGGGTGGCGTTGATCATGATCGCCGCCCATGAGTCGTTCTCCGGTTTCATCATGGCGGGGGAGTCGGCCGATTTCCTTGCGGCGGTGATGGCTCCCCACGGTTTTTCCCTGGTCGGGGCCAATGAGCTGCTCGAGCGGCGTAACTCCTTCGTGGCGCAGATGGCAACGGAGATGGAGTACTGGGCCTGCTGGGCTCCACTCTCGCCCGATTCGCTCCGCTCCCCGATTCCGCCGCACGACACCAGCTTTCAGGGCCTGCTGAGTAATCTCGTCAAGCTGCCGCTGGGTACGCGGGCCCACGCGGTAGCTGCGCTCCGCCATATCGTAGCCGACCCCTGTGCTCCCCGATCGCTCACCAGCGTGTGCCGCTATGAGAACCTCCGGCGGGGCCTCGACGTAACCGATTCCTCCCGGCTGATCCTGGAAAGCGGCTTGGTCATAACAGCCAAAGACATGGGGGCATGGATCAAAGGCTGGACCAGGCGACAGCTGCTCAACTTCCTGACCGAGGCAGGAATTCGCGCGCCCAAGTCCTGGAGCAAGGAGCGCCTGGCAGAGGTGGCCTTGGCAGACTGTGAAGAGGCGGTGCGTACGCGGATGGAGGAGTCGGGCGCGGTGGAGCTTGCGCCGGCTTACGCCGAGGCCGCGGGGCGACTGGGCACCTACCTCGAGGACGTGAAGGAGACCTGGCGGGTCTGGCTGGGGTTCGGGACTGGGGTCCGGCGGAACTTTCGGAGCCCTAAATGACTCCACCGCGTCTCAGCTTCCCAATCTGATCGAAGCGCTCTTCATGCACCGCCAGCACCTCCTCCGGCGACACCGTCGCCACACCGGGCTTACCGACCTCCACCCCGGCAGCATAGTTCGCTAGCTGCGCGGCTTCCCGTACGGTTGCGCCGGCCGCCAAGGCCGTGCCGAGCCACGCGGTGACGGTATCTCCGGCGCCGGAGACGTCGTAGATCTGCCGGGCAATGCTGGGGATCTGGGTGAGCTTACCGTCCTTGGTCACCAGCACCATTCCTTCGGGTCCCAATGTCACCAATAGGTTATCGACCTTCAACCGAGCGAGCACCTCCGGCAGCGCGTTTCCATTCTGGAGATCCACTGCGGCACCCAAAGCCGATTCCAGCTCCCGCCGATTGGGCTTGAAAACGGTGGCGCCCGCATACTCGAAGAACTGCCGGTACTTGGGATCGACGATGATGGGGATGCCACGCCGCTTGCCTATCTCCATCACGGCCAGAATCAGATCGGGGGCTAGCGCGCCCTTGTTGTAGTCCTCGAGCAGAAGCGCATCCGCATCTGCCAGTGCCTCCCGGGCCGCGGCAATCAGACGGCTGAGATCGGCCCGGTCCA
>JAICPP010000167.1 GCA_025929805.1 Gemmatimonadales bacterium
CTGCACCTCGGGCGGTACCGGTGGCACCACGGTCCACCCGTCCCAGACACGCCTGTATCCCGGCACGATCAGCAATCTTCATCCCCTGTTTCGCCGCAGGCCGGCCCGAGAGCTGGCCGGACTCATCGATCGAATCCAGCCGGCGTGCATCATCGCCAACCTCCCTACTGTCGAGCGAGGCCAGGCGGTGGTCGACGCTGCACGGCTGGCGAAGTCGCGCTCGCCCGTCTGGGGCTTGCTCCATCTGGTGCAGCGACCCAGCACGCTTGGCGTGAAGCTTGGTGTGTTCCGCAATCTCATGGTGGGTACGCTTATGCGACGCTTCGACCGGCTCATCACCGTGTCACACAATGGCGCACGGCAGATCTCCGATCGCTACCGCGTTCCCTTGCCGGCCGTGATTCATCCGCCAACTTCTCCTCTTAAACCGGTTACTTCGCGGGTGGAGCGCACGCTGCGGCGCGAGCGCGAAGAGCTTTCGGACGACTTTCTGATGGGGATTGTGGGGCGGGTCCAGGTTCGACAGAAAGGCCATGATGAGGCGTTACGGCTGCTCGCGCGTCTGACCGGCCAGGGACACCCGATGACGCTCGTGGTCATCGGCGACGGCCCTGACCTGCCCGCGGTTCGACGCCTGGCCGAGAAGCTCGGGATCGCCTCACGCGTCCGATTTCTTGGCTGGCGGCAGGATGCGGGTGCGCTGATTCCGCTGCTCGACCTGGTCCTCCTGCCGTCCCACTTCGAGGGGCTACCGCAGACCGCGCTTCAGTCGGCCACTGCCCGGGTGCCGGTCCTCGCCTACGACGTGGGTGGACTTCGTGAGCTGCTGCCGCCCGCGTTCCTGGTTCCCCACGGCGATGAGGAGGGCTTGGCTGACACCGTATTGAAAGTGGTCCAGGGTACCCTGGCTTGGCCCAGCGATGAGATGGCCGCGCGCGCGGTAAGCTGGGGTAATCCCGGGCACGCCGCTGAGCGGCTGCTCGGGCTCTTGCGGCAAAGCTCGGTGGGCTAGGCTGCCGTGGAAGACCTCGCGTAGGCAGGTCTGAGCCGTTCTACCAGCTTCTTTACCACGTAGCCAACGGAGAATCCGGGGGCGGTTCGCAGTGCCCTCGCGTATGCATTCATCGCCGGTACCGAGTCGCCGCGCCGGGCCGCAGTTGCAGCACACACGATCCACCCACGGGCCCGCTCCTGGCGAGACGAGTTCCGGAGGTAGGGCAGATGTCGGCGAAGCGCCCGTTCAACACTGGCCCAGACGGCACCTTGGGCCGCCCTGTTGGTGAGCGAGTCGTTGTGCCAGCGGTACTCGTACAGGGTCCTGTGAAGTGGCGCGAGCTGGAAGTGGCGATAGACTCGAAGCCAATACTCGTAATCCTCCGCCAAGAACACATCGGAATCGTACCCGCCCACTCGCTCGTACACGCTCCTTCGATAGAGAAAGCACGGGCCCAGCGGGTTCATGTACGCCAGCTTTGACGGTGGCTGAGCTGGATAATCGCGGAGGTACCTTCCAGCGTCGTCAATCAAGACGCAGTCAGCATAGACCAGTCCGACAGTGGGGTGCTCCTCCAGATAGTTGGCCATTTCCTCCAGTGCCGACGGCAAGTAGCGGTTGTCGTCCGAGGTCCAGGTTAGGTAGCTGCCCTTGGCGGCGGCATGTCCGGTGTTCAGAGCACGCGGCAATTTCTGGTTGGTCTCATGCCGGATGCTCCTGACCCGCGGGTCACGCGCCATGTACTCGGCGATGATCCGGGGAGTAGCATCCTGGGAGCAGTCGTCGACGACAATCAGCTCCCAGCTCCCATAGGACTGTGCCAGGCAGCTCTCGATCGCTTCAGGCAAGTATCGAGCGCCGTTGTAGGTCGGCAGTATGATCGATACCAGGGGTCGGGCTCGACCTGGCCTCGTATCGGGGGCGCTTGCCGGGCTTTGGGTCACGAGCGCCAGTTCACCTCTCTGAACACTTCTCGATCAGGGACCAGCCGGCGGGCAGCAACAGCCGACGGCTCCAGCTTCCGGTATGCAGCCCCCAGGCGCCTCACGATTGCCCTGCAGAGGCCGAGCTCGCGGTGGCGATGTACATGCATGACACGCTGTACCTCGATGCGCCTGACTGGCGACCAGGGCTGCTCGCACCCATTCCTCTCCCAGTCAGATCTGGACCCTGCTCGACTAGCCGCCCCAGTCCGCGTTGTGATTCCTGGATTGGTCTAATCGCAACGATCCATGTAATGCGTCGCATGCGCCCGCTTCTTCCTAGATCGAGGGGCTAGCGGTGGACGAGGGGATCTCGTTTGTCGATCTCAAGGCTACCCTGGTGCATTTCGCCCCAGCTTCTTCACCCAAACAACCAAGGTGCGGTTTCGTCTGTCGTTCTTTCCTTTCCCGAGCCATATACGGAAAAGCACGTGGAGCGCCAGCTCTGCCATAGTGGCGGCTGTCCCGTATGCAACGGGACGGGCGGGATGAGGATCCTCGGTTGCGGGAACGACTCGCTCCAGCAGCAGCGGGAGCCGTCGGCTTCGCCATGCTGGCGGTAGCGGATGGCCTGCGTTCGCTCTATCGTAGGAGCAGGAGTGGCGCCCGCCATCCATTGATATCCGCCGCCCAATTCGCAGCGGCATCTCGCAACCTTCGCCGGATCTGCCAATATAGAGGCCTGAATTTATGCCAACACTAGAAGAAAATAAATCAAGGTGGGATGGCACCTACAATTGGCGCAGTGCAGGTGAAGAATGGTCAAGCGGCTGGGGCACCTCATCTATGCAGTGGTACGGAACGATACTACCACGAATTCGTGCATTTCTACCGGCCCACACGATCTTGGAAATCGCCCCAGGCTTTGGGAGGTGGACTGCCTTTCTAAAGAATTCTTGTACTCAGCTGCTCGTGGTTGATCTTTCGGAGAAGTGCATTCAAGCATGTCAAGAGCGCTTTGCGGGGTGCAGGCACATTAGCTATTTCGTCAATGATGGTAAGTCACTGGACATGATTCCAGAGAATGCCATAGACCTCATTTTTAGCTTTGATTCACTAGTTCATGCAGAGGACACAATAATTGCGGGCTACGTCTCGCAACTCGCCTCGAAGCTAAAGCAGAATGGAGTTGCCTTTCTTCACCATTCGAATATGGGAGAGTATGGCTCGTATCTGAAGATGCAAAACACGATTGCGAAAATTCCGAAGCTGCTCGGCCTCTTACTCAGGCTGGGGGTTCTTGATAATGTAGGACTTCACTGGAGGGCTCCCAGTATGACAGCAAGAAAGATGGAAGTGTATGCTGAAAAGAGCGGACTTCGATGCATAAGTCAGGAATTGGTTACGTGGGGCACCAGACGTGTCTTGATTGATTGCATATCAACCATTGTAAAGAAAGATTCGATCTGGTGCAGGGATAACAAGGTGTTCAGGAATCCCTTCTTTATGAAAGAGGCGAGAAATCTCGCCAATCTGTCGCAGTTGTACGACTTCGAGGCAACGAAATAGTCTAGCAGCCATGCCTTTGATCCCCGGCAGGATCGACCACTTCATCCCAACGGGCGTCAGCACCCACCTCGCAGAAACTGACCTTACCAGCTCGAATCCATTGGCTTCCGAGCAGACTCGAAGAATTGTCATTGCACCTCATCTGGATTGATACGCCCCCGGAAGGACTAAGAATCCTCTGCAGAGATGTGAGATCGAGAAACAGCTCCTGCCGAGCGATAATGCCGTCCTTGTAAAACGGACCCCGCTTCGGTACAAGGAGAGCAGGAATCTGAGCCCTTCAACGTCGAAAGCGATGACTTCTCCGCGGACGGCTCGCCAGCCAAGGTACGCCCCCGGCTCCCGAGTCGCCGTGATCGGCGCGGCAGGAAGTCCCGCCAAGAGAAGAGGCTGAGATCAACGGGACGCTGATCTTATCGCGAGCGGGGCAAGGGGTAATGGCCGTTCGTGGCGTCCTGATCAGGTGAAGGTAGGACGCCCCCCATGACCTCGGTAGAGAGCTTCGGCCTTCTCGTTCATGCGGCGCTGCTCATCCGTGACCAGTACGCAGGGTCATGATACGGGGCGGCGACCGCGCCGGCAAAAGCGGACACATCACCCACCGGCAGCAGCATTCCACTTTTTCCATCCTTTACTGCAGTGTCAGTCATACCCGGGAGACGGGAGACGACGACGCACCCGCAGGCCTGACTCTGCAATAGTGATTGGAAGCCCTTCAAACTGCGGAGGCATGAAGAGGATGTGCGCAGCAAGCAACAGCTGATATATCTCTTCGGGGGTCAATCCCTTGAGACAGCGAGTTCGCTTAGCGGCGGCATGACCGGTGTTCAGAGCACCGGGCAATTTCTTGTTGGTCTCATGCCGGATGCTCCTGATGCGCGGTTCACGCGCTGTATATTCGGCGACGATCTGGGGGGGGGGTAGCATCGTGGGAACAGTCGTCCACCATGATCAGCTCCCAGCTCCGATACTGTGCCAGGCAGTCCCGGATAGCATCGCGCAAGTAGCGCGCGCCGATAGGTCGGCAGGATGATAGAAACAAGAGGCTGGGTTTGTGTGAATCCTGCTGAGCTATCTGTCAGTCCGCCAGCTTACCTCTCGGAAGACCTCCCGATCGGGGCCGAGCCGGCGGGCAGCAACAGCCGAGGGCACGACTTTCCGGTAGGCAGCGCCGAGGCGCCTTGTGATCCCTCGCAGAAGCCGAGCTGGTAGCGGGAGCCGCTCTGACGGGAGCTGGTGGCCCCTGTCTGTGCCCCGCTCCTGCCACAGAACCATATAGTCGCTCTGCTGCGGCGCCACTGCGAGAACAGGCACCTGCCGTACTTTGCGCGCCAGGATCATCAGGTACGCGGGGCGGCTGTTGACGAGCTCGACGCGCCGTCGGGCTTTGGCAGGATCGACCACTTCATACCAGTTGGCATCGGCATCCACTTCGCAGAAGATCGATCTCACGAGCTCGAATCCATTGGCTTCGGAACAGACTCGGAAGAAAAGCTCCGGACTGAATTGATAGAAGCCATGTCCCATGAAATTGTTGGCCGGCGTTATCAGCAGAAGGTGCCCATCCTGCTCTACCATTTCCAGGCAGTTCTTTATGGCTCGCGGGAAGTCAAAGATGTGTTCCAGCGTTCCTGCGTCTATGACCGCGGAAAAAGAGAACTTGAGGGTGTCCGGTATCTCCAAATTCATGTCATGCACCACGGATGAACCCTCGTAGGCCGATGCATCCAACGACACGATGTGCTCCGCCCCCAGCAACCGGAGCAGCGGTTCCGCAAAGCCACCATCTTCGCTCAGGATCCGCTGCAGTTCATTCTGGGTGGTTACCCAACCAAAGGACGACAGAATCCGCTGCAGGGAGACGGCATCGAGAAACAGCTTCTGACGGCCGATGAGTGCCGTTCTGGTAAAGCGAATACCACTCCGGTGCGACGAGAGCAGGAATCTCACACCTTGAACGTCGAAACCCATGTCTCCTCCGCGCAGGGCTCGGGCGTCACTGGCCGGCAGGCGCTCGGCCGTCTTCGGCCAAGCTTGCCAGCAAGGCGCGCCCGTGCCGCCCCAGTCGCCGTAACCGGCGGGGAAGAAAGTCCCTCCAGGAGAACACACTGAGATCGAGCGGACGCTGATACCGTCTCGATCGTGGCAGGGGGTAGCGACCGTTCATGGTGTCATCGATGAGCTGCAAGTAGGACCCGCCCATCGCCTCGACCGAGAACCTCTGGCTGGCACGCGCATGTGCCGCGCTGCTCATCTGTGACCAACGCGCAGGGTCATGATACAGGAGAGCGACCGCTTCGGCAAAAGCGGGCACGTCACCAACCGGCACCAACATTCCGGTTCTGCCCTCATCCACTGCGGCGTCGGTGATACCCGGCAGACGAGACACCACCGGGACGCACCCGCACGCCTGGCTCTCCAGCAGCGCAATAGGCAGCCCCTCGTATTGCGAAGGCATGAGCAGGATGTGCGCGCTCAGCAGGAGCTGGTAGATGCCTTCGGTGGTCAATCCCTTGAGACTGCGGGTTCGCCCGCTGAGCCCGTAGTCGGACAGCCGCTGGTGGAGTGCTGGAGAATCGGGCCCCTCGCCGACGATCGTCAGACCGGCGTCGATACCGCGATCCAGGCAGGCCTGGTAGATGTCTGGGATCCACAGGACTCCCTTTTGGGCATGGTCCAGCCGGCCTATGAACGTCAGCTCGACACGACCGCGGAGCGCGCTCCGCTGTTGCCACAGTGCGTGATTCGGGATGTCGACGCCGGATAATACCTCGAGCACCGGCCGGTCTCCGGTTCTCCCCCTCGCAGTCATGGCGACTTTGGGACTCACCGCCACGGCAACGTTCCAGGCGTCCTGATTACCGCAGCCGACCCGGTAGATCTCCTCCGCATCGTTGTGCAGAATGGGGATGACGACCACCTCGTCAGACAGACGGGCCAGAGAGGCCTGGGCGTGGCGGGCGTGATTCAGAAGGATGACATCGTAGTTGCCCTGCCGGAGTCTGGCGGCAACCCGGAGGCTGTGCACCGGCGGCACCAGAAAACCGGGCGATTGAGCGCCGGCAACGTGCTCTGCGCGGATGTGCAGCTCGTCCCAGCGGCGAAACCACTCGCCCGGCTCGATCGTTGTGAGGACCTCGACCTCACAACCCTGCTCCCGGAGGTACCGGCCCAGACGCAGCAGAAAGGCTTCCATCCCTCCGCAGTGCATGGCGTAGGTCACGAATGCTATTCGAGGTGGCCGCGGCATTAGCAGAACTAGTCCGGAGTCCGGCCGTGCATCCACAGACCCACCGGTTCACGAGCACGGCGTAAGGCTCTTCGTGCCAGCCATCTTGCCAGGGGCAGCACTCCGTGAGTGACGGGATCAGTCCGGATGACTCCCGTGCTTACGTTGGCCAGGCCGCTCAACTCACCCACCCGGCGCAGGGCCAGCCCGGTAAAGAAGAGAAGGTGGACGGGTGGTACCCAGTCGGGTCGGGTGGCGTTCTGCACTGCGGTACAGTCCCAGTTGGGCACGGTAAAGAAGAGCTGTCCACCCGGCCGCAACAGTTTCTTTGTACTCGAGATGAACTGCAGGGGTGAGGTGAGGTGCTCCAGCACCTCGAATGCCGTCACCACGTCAAACTTCTCGCCTTGCTCGATAAGCTCTTCGATTGTGGCGACTCGCATCGGAAAGCGGGTGAATTCGCGGCCGGTGGTAATGGCCAGTTCGGAGACGTCGATACCGGTCACGTCCCAGCCGCGACTAAAGGCGCTATGACCAAAACGGCCCACCCCACAACCTACGTCGAGGAGCTTGGCGCCCGGAAAGCGCCGGACGCGGCGGAAAAAGGAGCGGTAGGTGGGGTGTTCCGCCAGCTTGGCGC
>JAICPP010000269.1 GCA_025929805.1 Gemmatimonadales bacterium
CGGCCCAACTCGTCTCGAATCCAGGCGAGGTCATCCGTGGGACGGCGGCCCCGCACCCGCGCCGCGCCGAGTGGACCGACAGCGTACGCTGCGACGAGGTCCAGCACGGCTCCGAATTCGATGGTCTCGAGCGCATCGGCGCCTCGATCATCCGGCAAAGGCAACGGGGTGCCGCCCTGCGTCTGGGCCGACACCCCGTTGGAAATGAGAGCATCCTCCTGCGGCATCACCCGGCCTGAAGCTCCTCACGCGCAATCTGGTTGATCAGCTTACCGTCGGCTCGTCCCTTGTATTTGGGTAGTACCTGGGACATGACCTTTCCAATATCCCTCGCTCCATTACCAATCGCGCTGCGAACTGCGGCCCGGATCTCCTCCGGATCTACTGCTGGTGGGAGGAACTCCTCCAGTACCTTGATCTGCGCGGCTTCGACGTCGGCGAGATCCTTGCGAGCTGCGGTGGTGTACTGCTCGACGGCCTCTCGCCTGATCTTGATGCCTTTGCGAAGCACGTCCACGACTTCCTCGTCCGTAGCCGGCCGACGAAGCTCGATCTCACGGTTTTTGAGGTTGGCCAGAATCGTGCCGAGGACGAGGGTACGGTCTTTATCCTGGGCCTTGCGCGCCGCGTTCAGCGCGGCGCGCAGAGTGGATGCGAGGTCAGACTCGGGGGACACGGGGACCACGGCGGTTTTTGCGGACCGCGGCGTTCATCTTCCGCTTCCGTTTTTCACTCGGCTTCTCGAAGTGCCGGTGCTTACGCAGATCCGACAGGATGCCGGCTTTCTCACACTTCTTCTTGAACCGCTTTAGCGCCCGTTCGAAGCTCTCGTCATCGTGAATGATGACTTCTGGCATTCGCTTGCTCACCCCTCTCAGCCCGGTAAGGGCAGGAATTCGAAGAAGTTGGACAATTTAGGGGGCCTACCCAGGGCAGGCAAGCTGGACCTGTGTGCGTAGATACCATGCCGCGACAAAACAAAACTCCAGGAGATTTTCTCGAGCTTAGTGTCATTCTGAGCGAGCGAAGGATCGGCCCGCATGCCGCCCTCGTCAGTTCTGGTCTACATCCGTGCAAGCGCAACCCGGCGCTTGTACGTCGGGGTCACGGGTGACCTCACCGGGAAATCGCCTCGTTTAACTCAAAACCACGAATACTGCCCGGCAGGCAATCGGACGCGAAGAAAACAGATCAAAGGTTGGCTTCAGAACAAGAAGATCGCCTTGATCCAATCGCAGAATCCTGAATGGCGCGACCCACTACCCTGGCGGCCAGCTCAACCTCCTTCCACCCAGCACGTGCAAATGGAGATGGTCCACGCTCTGCCCGGCGTTCTGTCCCGTGTTGGTCACGATCCGGTATCCCCCTGAGTCCAACCCCTGCTCCCTGGCGACCTCGGCGGCAAAGGCAAGCAACCTTCCCAGCAGTCTTTCTCCCTCCGCACCTTTCGCGTCCCGCACCGCCGCAACGTGGCTGGTGGGAATCACCAGCACATGCACCGGCGCCTTAGGGTCGACGTCACTGAAGGCCAACGCCTCGCCTGACCGCTTGACGATCTTTGCCGGAATGTCCCCAGCTACGAGCTTGCAGAAAAGACAGTCAGCCATGCTGTCCCCGCAGTCTTGCTTGAGTCACCGCGGCAGCGGCGGCCAGTGCCGCTGTCTCGAACCTGAGGGTGTGAGAACCCAGCATCACCGGCCGATACCCTGCAGCCTTGAGCGCGGCGAGCTCCTCGCCGGTGAGACCACCCTCGGGTCCAATCACCGCGGTGACCTGCATCAGGTGCAGACAAGCTGGAGCCGGGGAGCCCTCGCGATCGGCCAGCCAGCCCTCGCCAGACAGGGGCCGCTCCAAAAACTGAGCCATGGGCACAATATCCTCGACTAGTGGCGCCCACGCTGCGCCGCACTGCTTGATGGACTCCATGGCCGATTGCCTCAGCCGGTCAAGATGGGAGTCCTTCAACCGCGTCGCCACGCCGATGCTGCGAGAAGTCTCGAGCGGTACGATGCCGGTCACGCCGAGCTCAACCGACTTCTCCACCATCCAGAAAAACCGATCCCGATCTCCGGCCGCCACTACCAGCGTCGTATCGGTCGGGCGCTCCTGAAAATCCACGCTTTCAATCTCGACCGCCCAGCTCCGGCCAGCCTCCATGAGCCGGCCGGTGCCACGAAGCCCTGCACCATCGAGGATCTCCACGCGTTCGCGGGCACCGGCGCGGCGAACTCGTAGATGATGCGCCTCATTCTCGTCCAGCTCTACCCGCCTCCCTGCTTCCGCGCTTCCGCGTGGAATCAGGATCCTCATGCAGGCTGCTCTGCTGCGATTCCCCACCACCTCGTGTCCAGGGCCTCCTGAAGAGGAACGAAGCCCACATCACTCAAAGTCCGGCGGAACTCTTCTGCTTCTACCTGCTCCATGCCGGAGAAAATCGCAACTCCACCCGGCCGAAGAGCGGCCGCGATGACCGGAAGGAGCGCCGTATTGACCGAACGGAGGATGTTGGAGAGGACGAGGTCAACCGGCCCTACTAATGGAGCGAGGTCAGCCGCATCGCCCTCGAGGAACTCGACCTGGTGAGCGACTCCGTTCCTGGCACTATTGCGGGAGGCAACCTCATTGGCATCAGGGTCGAGCTCGATGCCGATTGCGCGTGTGGCACCCAGTTTGATGGCCGCGATGCTGAGGATCCCGCTGCCGCTGCCGAGATCCAGCACCCGATCACCTTGACGGAGGAGCCGGCCCATAAGCGTGAGTGCGACCCGAGTGGACCCGTGCTCGCCGCTCCCAAACGCGGTCTCCGGATCGAGCACGACGGTCAGTGGATCCGGGTCGACAGCTTCGGGTAGCCAGGATGGAACGATGGTCAGTCGGCCGAGGTGACGGGCGGAGAGCCCCTGCCGCCACTGGGTAGACCAGTCCGCAGTTTCAACCCGATGGCTGCGCGTCTCGACCGGCGGATCTGCCCTCCGGACCAGCTCCTCGATGAGGTTCTCGGCCGCCTGCTGGTCCGGAGCAAAGGCGACTAGAGTGCCATCGTCCCGTTCTTCTACAGCCTGACCAGTTCGCTCGACTAGCCACGCCCCTAGCACCTCCCTCCGGTCTGCTGGGGTGCGTACGTCGATTGCCCACCAGCTCATGCGCCGAGGGCCTCCTTGAGCTTGGACCAGAACCCCGGTGAGCGCTTGGGTGGTTCTCCCTCGTGCTTGGCGAGCTCGCGGAAGAGCCGTTCTTGCTCGTCGGTCAGCCGCTCGGGAGTCCAGACATGTACCCGAATGAGCAGGTCGCCCTTGCCCTCCTGGCCAAGAATAGGAAGACCTCGTCCCCGAAGCCGGAGGACAGTTTCCGTCTGGGTGCCTGCCGGGATTCGGAGCAGCTC
>JAICPP010000035.1 GCA_025929805.1 Gemmatimonadales bacterium
CACTCCGATCGGGCCCATGCCGGGACCACCCCCTCCGTGGGGGATGCAGAAGGTCTTGTGGAGATTCAGGTGGCACACATCGGCCCCGATGTCTCCGGGACGGCAGATCCCCACCTGCGCGTTCATGTTGGCGCCATCCATATACACCTGCCCACCATGCTCGTGCACGATTCGGCAGATCTCCCGGATCGAGCCCTCGAACACACCGTGGGTCGAGGGATAGGTGATCATGAGCGCAGCCAGGGTATCGCGATGGGCCGCCGCCTTGGCGCGGAGGTCCTCGAGATCGATGTTGCCCCGAGGGTCGCTCTTGATGGCAACGACCCGCATCCCCGCCATCACGGCGCTGGCCGGGTTGGTGCCGTGGGCTGATTGAGGAATGAGGCAGGTCGTCCGGTGTGACTCTCCCCGGGCCCGGTGAAACGCCCGAATTACCAGCAACCCGGCAAACTCCCCCTGGGAGCCTGCGTTGGGCTGCAACGACACCGCGGCAAACCCGGTGATCTCCGCCAGTTGATACTCGAGCTGGCTGAAGAGCAGCTGATACCCGGCTGCCTGATCGCGAGGCGCAAAGGGGTGAAGCCGGTTGAACTCACGCCAGCTCACCGGCATCATCTCGGTGGTGGCGTTCAGCTTCATGGTGCAGGAGCCCAGGGGGATCATCGCCGCGGTGAGCGAGAGGTCCCGAGCCTCCAGCCGCTTGATATACCGCAGCATTTCGGTCTCGGAGTGATGCCGGTGAAACACCGGGTGCTCCAGGAAGGAGCTGGTGCGGGTCAGCGACGGAGGGATGGCGCGCTCCCGTTTCATGCCGATGTCGTCCAGCATGAAGGGAAGCGCCTCGTTCAGCGAAAAGATCGAAATAAGATCGGCGACATCCCCCAGCGTGACCGTCTCGTCCAGCGCGACACAGAGCCGAGTCGAAGAGAGTTGCCGCAAATTGATGTTGCGTACCCGGGCCGCATCCATCAGCCGGGGCAGGGCCCAGCCTTCCGCCTCGACGCAGATAGTATCGAAATAGTCCTCGTACACCACCCGGTAACGCAGCCGGCGCAGCGCGTTGGCCAGGATCACGGTTCGGGCATGCACCCGCTCCGCAATTCGCCGGAGCCCGGATGGCCCGTGGTAGACTGCGTACATGCTGGCCATGACTGCCAGGAGCACCTGGGCCGTACACACGTTGCTGGTCGCCTTGTCCCGGCGGATATGTTGCTCCCGGGTCTGCAATGCCATGCGCAGTGCAGGGCGGCCATCCTGATCCTTGGAGACCCCGATGATCCGCCCGGGCATGTACCGCTTGTAGGCATCCCTGGTGGCAAAGAAGGCGGCGTGAGGTCCACCATATCCCATCGGCACCCCGAAGCGCTGGCTGTTCCCAACCGCCACATCAGCGCCCCACTCCCCCGGTGGCACCAAGAGTGTGAGACTCAGCAAGTCCGTCGCTGCGGTGACCAGCGCGCCGGCGGCGTGAGCCCGCTCGCAGAGGCCCCGGAAGTCACGAACCTCGCCGTCCGTGGCGGGGTACTGCACCAGCGCTCCAATCACTGAGGCGTCGAAGCTGAAGGTTTCCGGATCGTCGATCCGAACATCCACCCCGCGGGCGTCCGCCCGGGTCTGGATTACGGCAATGGTCTGGGGATGGCAGCGATCGTCTACCAGATAGACCGGTTTGGTTGTGACGTTCCGCACCGCCAGGCTCAGGTTCATGGCCTCGGCGGCTGCGGTGGCCTCGTCCAGCAACGACGCGTTGGCGATCTCGAGCCCCGTCAGGTCCGAGACCACGGTTTGAAAGTTCAGGAGAGCTTCGAGCCGACCCTGAGCGATTTCAGCCTGGTAGGGTGTATATGCCGTGTACCAGCCCGGGTTTTCCAGCACGTTTCGCTGAATCACCTGAGGCGTGAAGCAGCCGGCGTAACCCATGCCGATGTAGGACCGGAACACCCGGTTCATGCCCGCCAAACCGCGGAGGGCCTGGAGCACCTCGCGCTCACTCCGTCCCGGAGGGAGTGCCAAGGGCCGGCGGAGACGGATCTCTTCCGGTACCACCGCGTCGATAAAGCTCTCGAGGGACTCGTATCCGAGCAGGTCCAGCATCTCCTCCACATCGCTTCGGCGTGGACCGATATGCCGGTAGGCAAAGTGGGAGGGATGCAGCACGTCGAGGGTCGGCGCGCTGAGCTTGCGACCGAGAACACTGGTCATCGTGATATCATCTTGGGATAGGCTGTAGGCCATCTTCGTTCCTCATCCGCATACGAAAACGCCCCGAGACCACGTTCTCGAGGCATCATGCTTCCGGTGATTGTCCCGCATTGAAGTTCCCTGTGCACGAAAGGTCGCATCGATCCCGCGGTCACTCCCCGATGTGCGACCGGTACGCTTTGGGCGATAAAAGCCCCTTGAGATCGCCTGGATTGCCTACTCGAATTTTAATCATCCATCCCGCGCCGTAGGGATCGCGATTGACCACCCCGGCGTCCCCTTCCAGCGTCGTGTTCACCTCGACGACCTCACCCGCAAGCGGGCTGTACAGCTCGGACACCGCTTTGACGGCCTCGATCTCCCCGAACGCCTGATGGCCGTCGAACCGATCGCCCGGCTTGGGAAGGCGCACGAACACCACGTCGCCCAGCTCCCCTTGTGCGTAGTCAGTTATGCCGATCTTTACAACGGAAGGGTCGTCGGTGCGCGCGACGTACTCGTGCTCAGCAGTGTAGACCAGATCATCCGGCACGTTCGACACGTGCGTTCTCCAATATGGTGGCGCGTGGGAGGATAGGCGGGCCGATCAAGGAGGTCAAGCGCGCGCGACGAGCGCTTGCCACACGGTTGCAGCGGACCGTTCCAGCGCCCGAAGATCCCCGTCATTCTCGAGTACGTAATCACTGCGTGCACGCTTCAGCGCCGATGGCAGTTGGGCCGCCATGAGTTGATCGATCTCGGCCGCCGGCAGGTTCCGCGATGCAAGCAGCCGCGAGCGTCTGCGCGGTTCGGCTGCGTCCACCAGCACGACCACATCGAACTCCGCCGGATCAGCCGCCTCGAACAGGAGTGGGATATCGCTCACCACGATCCGGTCGCCCCGAGACTCGGCTTCGGCGAGCAGCTGCTGCCTGCGACGGTGCACCGGGGGATGTACAATTCGATTCAGAGCCTCCAGGTCTCGCGGATTTTCCAGGACCCTGGCGCGCAGTTTCGCCCGGTCCAGCGAGCCATCCGGGCGAATCAGGTCGGGCCCGAATCGGTCCGCAATCTCTTCCAGCACGGGTTGGCCCGGCGCCTGTACCTCGCGCACCAGTACATCGGCATCGATAACGGTCGCCCCCCACCGCCGGAACAGCTCGGCGACGGTGGTCTTGCCGGCTCCGATGTTTCCGGTGAGGGCAACGGAGAGCATCTCAAAAAAGTCTACGGTCTACGGTCTAGGGTCTAGGGTCTAGGGTGGGCTGGCTGGAGATGCCTCCGGACCCTCGACTAGTCGTTCGACTCCAGACCCTAGACTCTGGACTCCAGACTTCTACATTGGCCTCCTCCAACTCTCCGATCGAGCAGAGACCATGAACTATGGGGCCCACCCCGGCTGGATCGAGGTGATCAGCGGCGTGATGTTCAGCGGCAAGAGCGAAGAGCTCATCCGGCGCGTCCGGCGGGCTACGATCGCAAGACGGAAGGTACAGGTCTTCAAGTCTCACCTGGACAGCCGCTACACGGGACTCTATAGCGTTTCCAGCCACGACGGCACCGAAGTCGAAGCGAGCCCGGTGGATTCCGCGGCCGAAATTTTCCGGCTGGTTCGTCCTGACACGCAGATTGTCGCCATCGATGAGGCCCAGTTCCTCGATCGCCAGATCATAAATGTTGCCACCGAGCTCGCCTCCCGCGGCATCCGGGTGATTCTCGCCGGCACTGATACTGACTTCCGGGGGGAGCCCTTCGGGGCGATGGGTGAGTTGATGGCCGTGGCAGAAATGGTCGACAAGCTGCAGGCCATATGCGTCGTGTGCGGCGACCCGGCCTGCCGCAACCAGCGGTTGATCGACGGCAAGCCGGCTCGCTACGACTCGCCGACCATAATGATTGGAGGCCGGGAGAGTTATCAGGCCCGTTGCCGGCACTGTCACAAGGTGCCGCGGAAGGATGAAGACCAGACAGCCCTGCTATAAAAAGTCGAGAGTGAAGGGTCTAGAGTCTCGATGCTGGTCGAGCAGCTCATAGTTCAAGGTTCCAGTGTAGCCAATTTCGCGCGATGTTGTAGACTCTAGACTCTGGACCCGACTCTGACCCTGGACCCTTCTCCCAAGACCCCCGTGAACAAACAGGATCTCGTCGTCGCCGTCGCCAAGCAGCTCGGAATCACCAAAGGCAAGGCCGCCGAGATCGCGGAAGTCTTCTTCTCACCCGGGGGAATTATCGCGTCGGAACTCAAGCGTGGGGGGAAGGTGGCTATCTCTGGATTCGGGAGCTTTGAGACCAGGAAGCGGGCGGCCCGAGACTGGCGCGACCCGCGAACCGGTCAATCCACCAACATCAAGGCCTCGACCGTCCCCGCATTCCGGGCCAGCCGTGCGCTCCGCGATCTGGTGAACCGCAAGCGCTAACGGCGATCGTTACGCCGGGCCGGACGAGCCGCCGTCTTGCCATCGCCCCGGATCGGCCCCCGATCGACTCGGGCCGTAACCCGCTTTTTTCGAATGGTACGCCCATTGAGGGCGACTGCCACTTGCTCTGCTTCCTGGGCCGGCAACTCGATCAAGGAATAGGCATCCCGCAGCTCGATTCGGCCGATCTTGCCCCGCTCGACGCGTAGCTCCTTGGTGAGCACTGCTACCAGCTCATTCGCGTTTGCCCCGTCCTTCTTTCCCACTCCGACAAAAACCTTCGACGTTGCCGAGCTCGGAACGGGCTCGGGCGTGGAAACCGCGGGCGCAGAGTGAGTCCATAGCTCATACAGCGCTGCGGCCACAGTCGCTGCATCGTAGCGCTCCAATAGCGGTGCGATCGTCAGCAGCGCGCGGTCCAGGTTGCCGGACTCGATCGATCGGACCACGGCGCTTCGTTGGGCGGACTGAGCAGAATGCACCTCGTCCAGCAAGCCCGGTAGCTGTACTGGGCGACGCGGAGCGGCGATCCGGGCGACGTACGGCTCCGCCCCGGGTGGCACCAGCAGGAAGACCTCGCCTACCCTGAGGAGCTGTCCAAGCCGTGCTCCGGTTGGTAGGTCAAACGCGATAACCACAGACGCCGACGGCAGGAGCGCATCCCCGGTGATCAAGTGAACCTCCGGCTGATTGGCAGTGGTGACCTCCGCAATGGCTTCATGGTGTCGGCCGTCCGCGGTCCACACGACGAGAGAGGCCGGATCGATCAGCTCGATCAAGTCTGCCAGTGCTCGAACTCTCCCGGACCACGCGATGCTCACCGTCCGAACCGGACCGGCGGGAAGAGTAGGAGCATCGGGTATGCCTATGGTCAGCGCCTTACGGGCGTAGCGCTCGACGATGTCGGCGACCCGCCCGG
Organism: Gemmatimonadales bacterium; assembly: GCA_025929805.1. Classification (GTDB taxonomy): domain Bacteria; phylum Gemmatimonadota; class Gemmatimonadetes; order Gemmatimonadales; family GWC2-71-9; genus CAVVWJ01. The sequence continues at coordinate 5,518 of JAICPP010000035.1, forward strand.
CATCGGACGTATAGATGATTCGCTGTGCCTCTTTTCCGAGATCCTGCATCAAGGACGTTACGCTGTCCGGGTCCAGCAGACTCTCGGGCCAAGCCAGGAACAGTGAGTCCACCAGGTCCATGCGCAGCGCCGATCTGCCCACCAGCGTCAGCGCCGTTTCCGGTGTGGTCACCAACAGTTCGAGGGAATCACCTCGCAGTCGCCGCATGGCCCGAGCGGCGCCCCGAGCCACGTGCATGCGGAGGCCAGTCCCCTCGGCCAGCACATGCACCAGCCCACCCCACTCATCCAGCTGAGTGGAAGGCACCAGGAGGAGCGCCGTTCTGTCCTTCTGGATCCGACTGATCACCCCGGCTAACGCCGGAGCAGCATAGGCAGGTGCGGGCGGGGTAATCGCCACAAGATTGTGTCCCCGACCCGTCGTTGGGGCAGACTCCCTCGCGAGCGGGTCGTCGGCGGTCCACCCCAACCGTTGGAGCGTCGCGGCCACTGCGGAGTGGAGGTGAAAATCTGCGAAGGAGGGCACGTCGTCTCCGATCTGCAATTCGGGCGAAACCTACGGCCGACCAAGCTAAGTATAGAGTAGTTGACATCGCCAGGCCGTGGACCAAACTTTTCCCCGTCTTCCGCCAGTCACCCTTATTGGACAACTGCATGCCCGATCCTCTCTCGATCAATATTCAGCATCTGAGGGCATCCGAGACGGTCGCGATCAGCAATGAGGCCAAGCGCCGCAAGGCCGCAGGGGAGGATGTTCTGGATCTCGGCGTCGGCGAACCGGATTTCGACACCCCAGCGCCCGCCGCTCAGGCCGGAATACAGGCCATTCAGAGGGGCATGACTCGCTACCCGCCAAACGTGGGAATCGCCGACCTCCGGCGGGGCATTGCGCACCAGCTGTCCACCATGTCGGGTGGTCGATCGATCGATCCGGACCAGATCGTGGTAAGCTCCGGCTCCAAGCAGTCGATATTCAACGCTTGTTTTGCGCTGTTCGGTCCAAAGGATCGAGTCTTGATTCCGGCCCCGGCCTGGGTCTCCTACCCCCAGATTGTGCATCTCACCCGGGCTGAGCCCGTACTGGTCCCGGGAGACCCCGAATGGGGTCTCAAGGTCAGCGTCAAAGATCTCGACCGCATGAGCCACAAACAGACCCGGGGATTGATCCTGTGTTCCCCCTGCAACCCAACCGGGTCGGTATACACTCACGCCGAGCTCAAGGCGATTGCCGAATGGGCCCGGAAGAATGAGATCTGGATCCTCTCCGACGAGATCTACCGGCGTATTAACTTCGGACCAGGGCCTGCTCCTTCGCTGCTCGACCTTCCAGACGAGCTCCTCGAGCGGTCGGTGATCATTTACGGTGCCAGCAAGGCCTACGCAATGACGGGTTGGCGGATCGGGGCGGCCTTTGCTCCACCGCACGTGACCAAGGCCATGGCTGCGCTCCAGTCTCACACCACCACCGGCGCTAACCATCCGGCCCAGTGGGCGGCGGCCACCGCGTTTACCGATGATCGGGTCGACCTCGAAGTCACCCGCATGGTTGCCGCCTTCCGCCGCCGGCGCGATTATCTCGTCGAGCGCTTTCGGACCGAGGTACCCGGCATCGAATTCGTCGAGCCGCACGGGGCCTTCTACTTCTTCTTCAGGGTGGATGGCATCCGGGAGTCTGACCCGGTCACTGGACAGAGTTTCTGCGAGCAGCTCATGAAGCAGGAGGGTGTGGCCCTGGTTCCCGGTGGGGCCTTTGCAGATGATCGCTGGGTCCGGCTCAGTTATGCGGTCTCGGACGCCGATCTGGAGCGGGGGCTGGATCGAACGCTGCGAATGATTCGGCGACTGGCCTCCGCCCGCGCTGCCCAGGTCGGTGCATGAGCATAGATGCCAGAATCGAGCCGCTCAGCGGAGCGCTGCCTTCAATTAACTGGCGCTGGGACTCCGAGACCGATATTCTCTCGGGGGCATTCAAGGGTAACCGAAAGAGCGGGGGGCTTACCGGCACGGTCGAGCTGACCGATGCCGAGGGCTCCGTGGCCGTCTTGGACGTGAACAACGGGGTAATCTGCGGGCTCGATGTGGTGGTCTGGCCCGAGGTGACGACCGGACCCGACCTGCATGTTCCGGCAAAGCTGACCGACGGCCGTGTCGTGCTACCGTCCCGTCCTTCCCGGCCCGGCGTGGCATCGCTGGAGGTGGATACCAGCCTATCGGTGCAGACTAACAGTGCAGAGAGCGTTTTTCATCTGCAGATCGGTGCCAAGCGCCCCGTCGAGTGCGTCCGCGCTGCCGACAATTTCTATGTAGAGGTGGATCAGCAGGGCGTGCTGGCCGGCTTCTGGCTGACGAACGTGCCGCCGTTCACCGCCATGGAGGAGGACTCATAGATCTAGGCGGCGCGGTCCGTGTCCTCGAGGAATCCTTCAGTCTGTCTCGTGACCAGCGACGCGTAGTACCCGCCCGCGGCAATCAGCTCCGAGTGTTTCCCGACTTCTGTGATCCCGCCGTCCTTGATCACCACAATGCGGTCCGCATCACGGACGGTGGACAGCCGGTGAGCGATGACGAACGCGGTACGGCCATCGAGAAGTGTTTTCAGTGCCTGCTGGATGAGACGTTCGGATTCACTGTCCAGGGCCGACGTGGCCTCGTCCAGAATCAGGATCGGTGGGTTCTTGAGCAGCGCACGCGCGATGGCAATCCGTTGCCGTTGTCCGCCCGACAGCCTGGTGCCGCGCTCTCGGACGATGGTATCGTAGCCTGCCGGCAAGTGCATGATGAAATCATGGGCGTTGGCGGCGCGGGCCGCTGCCTCGATTTCCGCCTGAGTTGCCTGAGGCCGGCCGTACGCGATGTTGGCCCGAACGGTGTCGTTGAACAGATGCGCATCCTGAAAGACGACCCCGATCTGACTTCGGAGTGAGTGCTGCGTCATGGTGCGGATATCCACTCCGTCGATCGTGATCACACCCTCGCTCACGCTGTAGAACCGTTGCAGTAACGTGGCCAGGGTGGTCTTGCCGCTGCCACTGGGTCCGACCAAAGCGATCGTCTCCCCCGGACGGACCACCAGATTGATGCCCCGGAGCACCGCAGAGCCCGGCTGATAGCCGAAGCTCACATTGCGGAACTCCACCTCGCCCTTCAGAAGGCGCACATCCGAGGCGCCGGGCGCGTCGCCCACGACGTCATCGGCATCGAGGATACCGAAGATGGTATCCAGCGATACACTGACGCGTCGGAACGTCTGGTATGCGTTGGTGAGACCTTGCACCGGACCGAAGAGACCACCAATGTATCCGAGAAAGGCGACCAGGGTGCCTACCGTGATCTCTCCCTGGAGAACGAAGTACCCCCCCAAGGCAAGGGCGGCGAGCCGCGCCGTCGTGGCAGCAAGGGTGCGGAGACTTCCGGTGAGATTGTCGGTCCGCACTCCGCGGCGGACGATCTCGTTCCCTTCCCGGACTCCCTGGAGGAAGCGGCGCTTCTCCTCGTCCTCCATGACATACCCTTTGACGGTCATAATGCCGGCCAGCACTTCGTTGAACCGGGAATAAATCGAGCTCCACCGTTCGACCAGCCGCCGCTCGCGGCGCATCTGTTCGGGGGCGGCCCGAGCACCGATCAGGGCCGGTAATGGAGTGAAGACGATGACCGCGAGCGCCAGTCGCCATTCCATGCGCAGCATCGCGATCACCGACAGGATGAGATAGAGCAGGGTGGGAAGCAGGTTGAACGCTACGTCGCTGAAAGCCCCGACGTACCCACTGATGCCCTGATTCACCCGGTTCATCGTCCCACCCACGCCTTCCCGCTGGTGGAAGGAGATCGGCAGGGCATTGAGCTTGCTGACCAGCTGCTCCCGCAGGGTGTACTCCACCCCCAGGCGCACGTCCCAGCTCAGGATTCCCAGCCAGGCCTGCAAACCCGCCCGCGTCAGCTCCAGGATGACGAGGCCAGTCATGATCGTGGCCAGCGTCTGGAGCCCGGTTCGCCGCTCCAGTTCGTCGAAGAGGTACTTCATGACCAGCGGGTCGATGGCGCTGAGGGCAGCCAGTACCAGGGCAAGCGCGATTACCCCGCTCAGAGGCCGCCGATAGGGACGGACGAACTGGAGTGACCGCCGGGCGAGATGAAAACCGTTTCGGGGCATCGAAGCAGGGATGGAGTCGCCCCCGCAGACGAGCAAGTTCGATGCCCCCCACGTCAATGTGCTTCGGACCTGATACATCAAAGGAGTAAGTGGGGGAGCCGCTCGGATATTTGTTGGCACGTAACCAGTTACCCGCTACTTACCTGCTATGCGCTCCGGGGCACTGGTCATCTCATGGGATGTCCGTCCAGAGACCATGAGGGATTCGCATCCCGCATTGCGGCTTCATCGGGCTTTGCGCGATGGAAATCCGAAGGGCCAGCCGTCGGTACTGTTCAGAAGAAGCAGGCGGGGACCATGACTCTCCAGCTCGAGGATGCTGAGCGAGGCGGGGCTCAACTCCAGCCGCTGCATCAGGTCCGGGGAGCTACCCAGCGCATGACCGACCAGGAGGCGAAGCACGTCCCCGTGGCTGACCACTCCCACGATCTCGGCTGAATCGGGGTGGAGGCGGCACAACCGATCAATGGCCTGGAGCGACCGGGCAAGGACCTCAGCCATGTTCTCACCGCCCGGAATCCGGCTGCCGCTTCGGAAGCTGTTGAACCGGCGCCAGCCCGGCAGCGGGTCCAGCTCCGCCAACGATCTCCCGGTCCACTCACCGAAATCGATCTCGTTCAGCTCCTCGAGGGTCCGAACCGAGAGCTGCTGCCGGAGCGCGATTGGACGCGCTGTCTCCAGGGCGCGCTCGAGTGGGCTGCTGTACAGGCCGGCCAAGGCCACTCCATCGAGGCGATCGGCCAGCCTTTCGGCCTCGCGTCTTCCGGTATCGTTCAGGTGAATGCCCGGCAACCTCCCGGCGATGGATTGGCCCATGGGGTCGCACTGGGCATGACGGATCAGGAGAAAGTTCGTCATTCTGACCGTTCGTCTCGGAACGGTCAACCAGCACATCTTGGTTGTGACCTGACTCATCCCCTCCTCCTCCGCCTCGGTACAGGTTGAGGGTAAGTACAGTGTCACCTCAGTCCTGCGGTAGAAATGAAGCTAGTTGGCCTCTGGTGGGAGCGCCGTAGGTACGGGCGAGTGAGGCCGACGTGGCCGTGGGCGCCCTCCACGGCTACCGCGGCGCGATTGGGCTGCTCAGCGGTCGTCCGGTGGAAAACCTCGGAGCTCCTGCATGATCGAGGCGGTTAAGCTGTGGAACGAGCCCAACAACATTTCCCATTGGGACTTTGGGCTGGACACCGGCTGGCAGGTATACGCCGAGATGGTAAAGGCCGCGTCTGCTGCCATACACCACGAGAACCCTCGCCTGACCAGAGTGCTGGGGGGTATCTCTCCCATAGACCCGAACTTCATTTCGAACCTGGGCCGGTTGGGCGTGCTCGACCACGTGGATGCCGTGGCGGTTCACGGCTTCCCTCTGGATTGGAACCACTGGTCCATTGATGAGTGGCCGGACAAGCTGCGGGAGATTTACCGGGTGACGGATCTGCCCGTGTGGGTTACTGAAGTCGGTGTCTCGACGTTCGGTGCGGATGAGGTACAGGAGTTCGGACTCCAGCGTACGGCCGAGCTTCTCATCGGCAGAGTTCCGCGGATCCACTGGTACAGTCTCTACGATCTTCCGCGTGCCTGGCCGGCCACCACCAGACACCGTGAAGCCGAGGGATCCTCCTACTACCGGCATTTTTATTTGGGCTTGTTGCGGGAGGACGGCAGTCCCAAACCTGCCGCAGCTCAGTTTGCCGAATACGCTTCCGCCATGGGTATCTGCCAATGGTTCCACTTCGAGGATCACCGGCTGGAAGATGCGGTGCGCTGGTTACGCCGGTTGGGAGTCCGCCACCTGCGAACCGGCTTGAGCTGGGCCGATAGCCACCGCCCCAACGCAGACGCCTGGTTTAATCGTCAGATGGCCGCACTGGATGATTTCGAGGTTACTCTGACCTATTGCTTTACGCCGGAGTCGTGCGGAGTACGGCCTCACCATACCAGCCCCCCGCGCAGTGTCGATGAGTTCGCCGAGTTCTGCGCTCGTATGACCCGACGTTACGCCGGTTGATCGAAGAACTCCGCCGACCAACTGAACGCCGTTTCGGCCCGCACGGCAGCCTCTCGGTCGATGTCGTGATTGCCCACGAATAAGACGTCCGGGGGGTCGACTCCATAGTAGTCCATGATGGTAAGCAGCATACCTGGCCTTGGCTTCCGGCAGTCACAATCCTGATTTACGGGATGGGGGCAGAGTTGAAGTGCCTCGTCGGGAGGAACGAAGTGCGTCGCGGCCCAGGCCAGATCCCGGAGCAGGCGCCGAGCCATGGTGAGCGACAGATGGCCGTAGCCGACCTGATCCTGATTGGAGGCGATCCCCAACAGGGGACTCGAGTCCGAGCTCCAGTGGATGCTGCCAAGGAGCTCGCGGACGCCCGGCATCAGCTCCCATTCTCCGGGTCCATGCGGACATGGTTTTCCTGGGGATGTGGTTCGTCGCAGAGTATCGTCAGCGTCGAAAATGAAGAGCCGGTAGCGCCGGAAAACCTCTAGATCAGCCATTCAGCTCACTGCGCAGCAGTCCGGCGTACCACTTGGCATCGGCTGCGAAGCGGTAACCGTCCGGCGTATCTCCCAACACGGTTGCGGCGAGGCTGGAGTAGCCGAGGCGAAAGGCAAGATAGGCGATTGCGTATGGGTGGATTCTGTGGGCGATCGTGCCGTCTCCGCTCAGCAGCCGATAGCGATCGACCAGATACTCCCCTCCCTCCCGGCCCAGCCCCAACTCGATCGTCGCCGCCGCCAAGTCCCACGCGATATCCTGACAACCCGGAAAGAAATGGTCATCGTGGTGGTCCATCGCATCCACCTTGAGGTACCCGGTGGAGGTGCGGATCCATTCGTGCGCCAGCATCCGGCCGTCGAGAGCTACAGACCGTTCGGCCCATACCCCCGAAGGCAGGTGGCTGACCAGGTGATCGAGCTGTGAGTCTCTCAAGCCTTCGGCGACGTTGACTGCAACCATCTCGCGCAGGCTGGAGTCGCACACCGTTGGCTCGGCGCGGTGCTCCCGGGCCAGGTGAGCCAGGTACGCCGCGGTGACCTCCACCAGCTGGCCGTTGCCCATTCCTCGGCCTACCGGCCTTCCCGCTACGAATGGACGCAGCACAAAGCCGCGAGCTGCTGTTATCGGTCTGGGAGTAAAACCAGCGTCGGCCAGACGCTCAGCGCGGCGAACCTTCTGGCTGCTGCGCGACCCCAATCCAGCAAAGCTCAGTAGTTTCAGGCCCTCTGTTGATCGGTCCCGGAGCAGAAACTTCTTGCGCTCGTGTTGCGGTTGCACTGCGGGATATTGCTGGGTGTGCTCGTAGATGTCACGGCGCCAAGCACCGGCGGAGAGGTCTCGAAGCTCGCCGGGGAAGGCACCCTGCAAACGACCGGTTTCGAGCCATACCTCTTCAAAGGACGTCACGAACTGACGGTGCCTGGGCCAGCGTTCCCGCGCGATCGCCGACTGCAGCTGGGATCCGTCGGTCCTCCAGCTGGGAAGGAAGAGGATTCGATCGTCCGCTACGCCCCAGGAGCGGAGTAGTGCCGCTGTCCCTGCCAACGAGGAGCCGCTGATACCGGGACCCTCGTCGATCAGCAGAAAACGAGCTTCTCTCCTGGTGAGCAGCTGGGAGACCAGCTCCGGCTGGAAACTCGGAGACCGTGAAAACGGGTGCCCCCGTGGGCGGAGAGTGAACGATTCGACGGAAGCTCCCAGCTCCTCCAGAGCGGCGGCGACCACCGCGGAAAGACTGGTGCCAATGCTCCGGAGGCCAAGGCAGACAACCGTTTCCAAGCCCAGTGCAGCATGGCAGCGTATTGCCGACTCGAGGTATGTCTCGGGATAGACCGCGTAGTATTCGAACCCTTCCGGAACCCTGGTTTCTGCGGTGGCTGGGAGCGGACCACACTCGATCTCATTCAGGATACCGGAAAGTCTGCCCCACCAGGTTCTGGACTCGTGTGGCTTTGCGTGCCAGGTGTGCCAGAGCACGTGGCCCGCGGCCAGGCTCGCCTGCCGCAGCCGCTGCGCGATGGGATCGATTCCGTCGGCACCGGGAAACACGGAATCGGTGACCGCGCATTCCAGGCTGCCGGTCTCGAGGAGGACTTCGACCGCAAGATCATGTGAGGGACCAGTGCCGGAGGAGCGTTCGACTGTGGAGCGGAGCAGAGCGAGAAGTCTGCGAGGCTCAGCGGAACATCGCTGGTCGCGATAGACGATCACTGGCCGACTCGCTCACCGTATGGCCCGGCCGCTCGCCGAGCGCAACTCGGGCATGTAGTCGTAGGGGGCATGGGTGGGCGCATCGGGAGCAGCCGGATGGCAAAGGTAGATCTCATGCCCCAGGTGAGCTGATACCTGCATGCCGCTGGACCGCAACATGGCCTGGACCGCGGCATGATTGGGCACCCACCAGTTGGTGGGATCATTGGCAAAGCGGTGTTCGATGAAGGCCATTCGCGGCCAGCCTGGCTCGTCTAAGTCAGCTCGGTCGTGAATGGGGCGATCCCTGGTGTCGGAGTACGTCTCCAAGCCGGGCGTAGTCAGAGTTTGGAAGACCATGGTGTGGCGAGTACGACGGGCCACGATGTCGAGCCCCAGAAGCGGGTAACGAAGGTGGTAGAACACGCCCATGAAGAGGACGAGATCGTACTTGTGATCCTCGTCTGCCAGATCATAGACCTGCATCTGGCGAAACTCGATCGCCTTCTCCAGCCCGAGCTTTTCCGATGCCCACTTTGCCTGACCGAGATAGTGCGGGTCCACATCAATTCCGATGACTCGCGCTCCTCGTTGCGCCAGCTCGAAGCTGTAGTATCCGGCGTTGCAGCCGATATCCAGGGCAGTCCAGCCCTCGAGGGACTGGGGAAGATGGGGCGCAAGCGCGTGCCACTTATAACGGGGAAAGTCACCCAGGAAATGTGTCGGGGCCGTCTGGGTGCCGTCGGGCAGGTGGAGGTTATGAAACCAGGGTCCCAGGGCGGCAATTTCACTCTGGAGCCGCTCGTTGCGAAGATCGATTCTCTGCTTCGTAGGACTGGTCATAGGGTTCACCAGGGCTGCCAGGACAGGAGCTCGAGGGCGTAACCTTCGAGCTCGGCCGCCCGATGAGCGGCGGTGTGCTCCGCTAAGACTCTGGCCCTTCCCCGCTGGCCCAGCGCCCGTCGCTCGGAATCCGGCGTATCCCGGATCCACTCCAGGACCTCATCCGAAGATCGCGCGATCAGTATCTCGAGCTCCGGCTCGAACAGCGTTTCTATGCCCTCCCAGAAATCGCTGATGATGGGTGTACCACAGGCGGCCGCTTCGAACAGCCGGACGCTGGGTGAATAGCCGGCCGCTATCATGTCGGCCCGGGTGAGATTGAGCGTAAACTGCTGGGCGTTGTAGAAGCCGCGGTGACGCTGGGGCGGTAGATGCTCGATCCGGTGCACGTTCCGCGGCCAGCGCACGCTCTGGGGATACTGCGGGCCCGCCACTGCGAACCGGCCACTGTGCCACGAGCGAGCCGGCTCGATGAGTAGCCGGGCAAGGGCAGGCTGACGATCGTGGCTATAGGTCCCCATGTAGCCCAAGTCCCAGCGAACTCTGACCGGCTCCGGATAGTAGAGCTCCGGATCCACCGAGCAGTACAACGGCCGGGCCATGGGCGATCCGAACTCTTGCTCCAGCCGTTCCAGAGTAGGACCGCCGGTGAACGACAGATAGAGCTGGTAGTGCGGAATCAGTTCGCCGGTCAGATAGTCGTCCTCACCGCGCGCCAGCTTGGCCAGGGTGACCGGCGTATCGATGTCGTAGAATGCGGTCACGCCCCGGGCCGTCCGGGTGACCCACTCGCCAACCGCCGCGCCTTCGGGAACGTACGAGCCGACGATAACCATGTCGGCTTCCTCTATTTCACCAGTGAAGCGCTGTTGCAGCTCCGCCAGATCGAGATAAAGCGCGGTTCGGCAATGCCGCGGACGAGGGAGATCGCGATTGGAGGCATACCAAGGGACGTCGCGCTCGAGGAAGAGGATCTCGTGCCCTCGCGCAGTGAGCTCGCGGACCAGTCCCCGATAGGTCGTTGCGTGGCCATTCCCCCAGGACGAGGTAATCGATAGGCCGAGTATCACGATGCGGAGGCGCGGCTGGTTCATGCAGCGACGCCTCCGGGAGTGGGTCGGAGCGCGCCGAGGAGGGCCTCGACCTGCGCCGCACGGTGGTCATAGGTATGCTCGGCCTGAAGGCGTCGCTGTGCTGCCGTTCCGATCTGCCTGGCCTGGGACGCTGTCAGTGCTCCGAGTCTGCTGGCCACTTCGGTCCCTGACTCTGCGACGACTACCTCACGATCAGGCTCCAGGAACAGCTCGATGCCCTCCCAGTGATCGGTAATGAGGCAGGCGCCTGCCCCAGCGGCTTCGAACACGCGTGTGGGTGGTGAAAAGCCGTACCGGGCCATGCTTTCACGGTTGACGTTCAGCACGGCAGTCGGCGTGCAGTTAAAAGCATTGTGGTCGCGGGTGTAGACGTGTCCCACATATCGAACATTGGAAGGCAGCTGCTTATTCCCCCATCCGCTGCCGCCCAGGACAAAGCTCCTCTCCGGCAAGGCTGCGGCGGCGGCCAGAAAGAACTCCTCGACTCGAGCCTCTCGGTCGGGCAACCGGTTGCCCAGGAAAGCCAGGTCTCCCGCAAATCGAGGATCCGGTGGGACGGTGTAATGAGTTGAAGGATCGAGTGCATTGTAGACCGGAACACACCGCCGAGCGCCGAACGCCTCATATGCCCGAACCACCGGCTCGCCGCCGCCATAGGTCAGCACCAGATCGTAGCGTGGAATCAGGGGGCGAAAAGGATCCGAGAAGTCCTGCTCCATACGATCAAGAGTGGCCGGAGCATCCACATCCCAAAACACCACCAGCGTCTCCGGGCGCTGAAGCTCGAGGACGGCGGCTTCGAGCAACATATCAAAGATGCCGATCCCGCTTGCCTTCACCACGAGGTCGGCCTGCCGTGCCTGCTCCACCGCCTCGAGCGCAGCGCCTTCCGTATCACCGGCATAGACGACCACTCGGGCCCACTCCGGGTCGGGCATATCGCGGTGCTCCTGGCGCCCGTACGCGTTTGGCTCGTAAAAGGTGACCCGGTGACCTCGGTTGTGCAGTGCGCGCACAATCCCCCGGTAGTACGTGGCGGCTCCATTCCAGTAGGCCGACACCAGGCTTGATCCGAAGAACGCGATGTTCAATCCCGCAGGCATTACCTCGTCTCCATGGAAGCGTGGTCCCGAGTCTGACAGTTCAGGTCTTCCACAATCGCCAGTAACTCATCCACCCGGTGGGCACAGGTGTGTCGGTCCAGAATTGTTTGCCGCCCACGGCGAGCCATGGCCGAGGCCGACTCGGGATCGGCGAGCAGCCCAGCAATGTGCCGCTGCATCTCACCTCCATTGGATGCCACCAGATAGTCCTCTCCGGGCGAGAACAGGTGTTCAGCGTCCTCCCAGGGCGAACAAACCAGTGGAATCCCGCAGGCGAGTGCCTCGAACACGCGTATTGTCGGAATGCCCGGCAACTCCTCCACATAGGGCCGGCGGGGTATGTGCAGCGTCAACCGGTGGCTCGCGAATATCCGCGGCACTTCGTAGTTCGGCAGCCACCCAGCGTACTGTATGCCCGCGTCAGCCAGCCGCCGTTGCGCCCCGGCCGGGTAGCGCACGCCGTGCACCCGGGCTCTCACGCGAAGGGCCTCGACTGGTTGGATCAGAAACTCCTCTAATTCCGCAGTTCGCTCTTCGTCGCCCCAATTCCCGATCCACACTACGTCGCCCTGAGTCGATTCCGCCTCGTACGGGGCAAAGACGCGAACATCTGCCGCCTCGTGCCAGGTCCATACCCGATTGGCCCAGCCCTCGACGAGGTAGCGTTGCCGAATCACCTCTCCGAACGCCAGCACCCCGTCATAGCTCTCGAGACGGTAGGCGGCCATGCTGTCCCGCTCGGTCAGCGAGCGATGGTGGGTATCGTGAAAGAGGAGGTGGTAGCCGCCCACCAAAGCTCGGTGGCGGCCGATTGCCTCGACTAAACGGTGATCGTTCCATTCATGAACCAGCACCAAGTCGGCACCATCGAGCTCGTGATCGAGGTCCAGGGTCTGGAGGATGTACTGGTGACTCTGCATTGCGGGATAGGCCCGGTGAAAACCCGCCACCGCGCTCTCACCATGCTCTAGGACGAGATGCTCGCGACTCCACGATCCTGCCGGCTCCATGACGCGCACCGCATGACCGCGAGCCTGTAACTCCCTGACTATCCCTCGCAGGAAGTGGGCGTTGCCATGATTCCAGTCGGAAACCAGCGAGTGATAGAACATCACGACACGCACACCGACTCCTTGGCATTGCTGGGCCGCCCACTGAGCAGGTCGCGGTAAACTTCCAGATAAGCCACGGCCATTCGCCGCGGTGTGAAGGCCAGGGCGCGCTCCCGGCCGCGCATGGCGAGTGCCTGCCGCAGGTCCGGGTCCTCGATCAGTCCCTCAAGCGCGAGTCGCAGGGTCTGAGGCTCATCTGGCGAAACGAATACAGCCGCACCATCCCACAGCTCGCGGAGCGTGGGTACATCGCCGAGCACCAGAGCACAGCCCGCCAGGGCGGCCTCGAGTACGGACAGGCCGAAGGGCTCGTACTTGGCAGGAAAGGCATAGATGCTCGCCTGCCTGAGCCAGGCGGCGACCGCTCCACCGGGAAGCTGCCCCAGCAGGTGCACATGGCTTGCCGAGACAGCGTTCTCTCGTCCGGGATGGCGTGGCTCGCCGGCGACATAAATCGGCCAGGATAACTCTTCGGCGACGCTTTCCAGCGCGAAAAGGTTCTTGGCTGGGTCCCAAAGGCGGCCGGCCGCGAACACCAGTGGCGCCTTGATGCCTGGGGTGAACTCGCCAGGCTCCCGCCCATTCGGAATGACCCGCCCGGATCCAACCCCGTAAAAGCGTTGCAGATTCTGGAGCATCCAGGCGGATGGAGCGGCAACGGTATCGGCTGCTTGAAGGCCCTCGGTCATCTCTCGCCGGTAGCGGCCCCATTCATCGGGCGCGGGCCGACTCCAGACACTCTGCCACCAGGAGAGCACGCAGGAGTGGGCCACCACCAGACTGGGAACAGGCCACGCTAGGGACCCGTATACAGGTTCATTGAGGTGAACAGCGTCCGGCCTGACCCGCGCAGCGAGGTCGAGCAACCAACTGCGGGTTTGCTCGACATCCTCCCATGGGTGGTCCATCCAGGGAAGGCGGTAGTTGCTCTCATACAGCTCGAGCGTGGGGATGGTCCGCGCTTCGTGGCGCTGTTCGACCGTTGCAGGCCCCCCCAAACTGGCCAGGGCCACCTCGACCCCTTCCTGCCCTAAAGCCCGGGCGAGATCCATCGTGTAGGTCCATACCCCCCCGACCGTGTCGGTCGTCATCAGGATCCTGGTCGGCAGGCCTGTACCCATGATCATGATCCGCTTCCCTGAGCCGTGAGGACGGCCGGCTCACTGGCAGCTTTTCGGTGGGGGGAATGCGGACGCCCGTAGATTGCGTCCAGCACTTGGGCAAGGTCCGTCAAGCGTTCCACCCGCGGATCGAAGCTGGCATTGGAAGCCAGCTGCGTGGCCCACTCCACAATTGCCCTGCCACCCCAGGCATCAGGAGGAGCGCATAGACGTTCGCTTGCGGTACCTCGAAATCTCTCGGCC
>JAICPP010000274.1 GCA_025929805.1 Gemmatimonadales bacterium
ACCTACGCTTCCTTAGCGGCACTCTAGGAAGGCGCCGCCCGCGTGGCGTCCCGCGCCCGCCCGGCCCGTCGGCTGCATGCGCGGGTCAGGCGGCACGCAGCCGGATCTCGGCCGGGAGCGATCAGGTGATGATTCATCGTGGCACTGCAGCGTCAGGGCTGAGGATGTCCAAATGGACGTTGTCGTATCGCGCCTTGAACTGCCGAAGCGACTTTAGCCAGCGCCTAGTCGCGGCGAACTGGTCCCGATCAAAGTCGTCGACGATGCGACCGTTGACGGCAACCACTGGCCTTGCGGCATACCCAGCGCGGATCCGATCCGCATCGAGAGCCTCGGCGCCGAGCATCATGCGGGCTGAACGGCATTCGGGGTGAGCGGCATTCATTGAGTTGGGAGAAACGGCCGCCGCACCTCGATCTTCTGGCCGACCTCAATGACCATCAGATCCTCGCCGAGTTCAAGGGGACCCTGGTAGGTGCGGCGGGTCGGTTGCAGCAGCTGTTGCGCGGTCGCGATTGGGGGGCAAATGTGAGAGTACACGGGCAAGCGCGGTTTGGCTCGAGCGAATACGATTCCGGCCTGCTCTGGAGTGGTATGGTAGCCCACAATGTTGTGCGCTCGGTCTGGGGGCACGCCCATGCGCTGGAGAGTCTCTGGTACCAGGACTTCGTGTATAAGGACATCGGTACCCGTAGCGTGTCGAATGAGATTCTCCGAGACCCTGGTGTCGCCGGAAAGGACAACTGACCGGCCCGCATAATCAATACGATAGCCGAGGGCTGGTCGTACAGGAGCGTGGTCGACCTCGAACGCCGTGACCCTCACGCCGCCCTGATCAAAGACCACCCCCTCGGTGATGTCCGTCGCCTGCAGTACGGGCCCTTCCGGGTTCATGCGCTCATTGGCGATTCGAAACTGGATATCCTTCGCATACGCCTGTGTCAGGTGCGAAGTCATCTGCGTGGTCCCGCTCGGCCCCCATACTGGGAGTGGGGCTGTGCGGCCGGGCGGGATCAACCACCCGGTCATGAACAGATCCGGAAAGCCGACAATGTGGTCGGAATGGAGGTGGGTTAGGAAGACGCCCACAATGTCGCGCCAGCGAACACCGACTTCGGTGAGCCGCTGCAATGCACCCCGGCCGGCGTCGAACAGGAGATTCTGGCCGCTAGCTTGGACCAGGGTACTCGCCCCGAAGCGATTCATAACTGGCGCGGGGCATCCGGTCCCGAGCAGGGTGATCTTGATGTCCTGGGCCTGCAGAGGCGCCGAGGGGCACAGGAAACCCAGGAACACAGCGGGAAGGACGGCAATACGGAGTGGTGACATGTCTTTCATCAGTGTCTGGGTGCAGCCTAACGACTTGCGCATCAGCTGCGGGCGACCATGCCGGCGCCCGCACAAATCGACGCCTCCACTGTTTGGCCCTCGAGGAGCCCAGCGCCCGCGCGGAACCCTGGCCCGCCCCGACCTGTCGGCTGCATGTGCGGGTCAGGCGGCACACTAGAAGCACTCCCGGCGCGAGTGAGTAACAAGATCCAACTTGGGTCTAACCCATGACGCTCTAACGAGCGATCGTGGTAGTACCCGGTAAGGGCGTATGGAAGCTTGGCTAGCGCGTGAACCGCACTTAGGGAGCGCGCCTTACTGAGGGGTGGGCAAGTTGGGCATCCGCCTAGGGCTTCCAGGACGGGAAGGCGTTGCCCTTGGTCGCCGGGAGACGCACATGATTTCCCTCCAGGTCGAGCAGCATCATCCCCACTCCATCGACCGCAATCAGGTACCTGCCATCGGGTGACCAGGCGAGCCCGGCACCCACGCCAATGGCGAGGCTATCGGGAGAGACCCGGTGCGCCTCGCTCCCATCCGGGTGCACCAGCCAGACGGCGCCATGGTTGAGACTTTCGTCGATTTGGGTGAAGGCGATCCAGGTGCCGGTCGGCGACCATCGCGGATACGTGGCCTGCAGCGAGAGCTCGGTCTCCGCTCCCCCGGCGATGGTCAGCACCCGGAGTGAGGAAAACCACCCTGGGAAACCACGATTAGTCACGTAGGCCACCTGGGTGCCATCGGGTGATGGGGTAGGGTTCCGGTCGGCAATAAAGGCGGAACCGGCGGGCCCGACTCGCTCGTATCCGGACCCATCAGGATGCACCCGCCAGATCTCGCCATCGATGAAAGGGGGCAAACCGGAACTGAAACCGTGGAAGTACACCCAGGTGCCATCCGAGGAATACTGCGGGGACTCCGCGTCCTGAATCGGAAAGCCCGACACCGGGAGCGGTGTCGAGGGTCCGCCGGTTGCCGGTATGCGACAAAGCGGCCCTCCGTCGTCCTCCGAACCCCGGTAGATGATCGTTTCGCCGTCCGGACTCCAGGTCGACGCGCCAGCAGCGAATAGGCCGGTTGAGGCCAGGGAATCACGCCCCGTGCCATCGAGATTGACGACCTGGATATAGGCAATCTCCGTTGAAACGTTGGTCATCGATATGGTCCCGGGTGGGACGACTCCAACCGTGAGCTCGCCCGTCGCTCCGCCGGCGGTCAATCCCACCACTCCGGTCCCCACGCGTCGAGCGGTCACCTGGCCGTCCGAGGACACGTCGATGATCGACGGCGTCCGCGATTGGTAGCTCACCGTTTCAGGCCGCGGGTTGCCCAACCGATCCTGCGCCACGGCGTGGACCGTCACGCTGGCGCCGGGTTGGATCGCGGTATCGGGCGTGCTTTGAAAGCTCGCCGCGTTGCCCGGCTCGACCGTGTATCGAGCCGTGTCCGCCAGCTGCAGCGACGGGACGCTGATCGGCACCAGGGCGGAGCCGGGGATGGTGCCGAGCCGGAGCAGCACGGTCACCTGTCCGGTCCCATCGGTCTCGAGCGTCGTCTGCAGCTGAGAGGGTGCACCGGGGCGCGTGATCGAGAAGGCCCGACACCCCAGGTCGCAGGTTCGGTCACCGACCTGCACCTCGATCCCTGCAGCCGGATGGTCCGGCGCGTCGAACACCTGCACCACCAGCGGCATCGGCAGCTCGGCCTCAATGGTATCGACCTGCTCCGAGCCGGAAAGGATCTGGAGGCCCTCCGGTGTGGGCCCGGCTCCGCCCCGGCCGTCATCGCCGCAGCCTGCCGCGACGATGGCGCAAGCGGCGGCACGAACCCAGCGGGCGCCGGAGGTGCCGAGGCGGCTAGCTCGAGCCATCCGCTCTGCACCCGCTGACGCCGGCTTCGGGGGATTGGACCAGGACCGCCGGGGCCCAATCCGGGAAGTTTCCCCCCGTGAGGACATGATCTTCGGTGCGGTCA
>JAICPP010000329.1 GCA_025929805.1 Gemmatimonadales bacterium
CGAATCAGGTCGAGCCCACTATGCTGCACTGCGCACTCGACCGTCGGATCCGAGCCGGCTGGAAGATCGGTCAGGATGAGCCCAGCAACCCCGAGCGACTCCGCATCCCGCAGGAATCGCTCGACACCGTAGCGCAAGATCGGATTGAGGTAGCTGAACAGCACCACCGGCGGCCGTACTTCGATGTCATGGATGAGCTCGAGCGTTCCGGCCAGGGTCATGCCTTGCCGCAGGGCTTCAAAAGTCGAGCGCTGGATGGTGGGGCCATCGGCGAGTGGATCGCTGAACGGGACACCGACCTCGAGGATGTCCGCGATGTCGGCGAGCGCACGAAGGGCCGAGGCGCTGGCGTCCCGACTGGGGTACCCCGCCGTCAAATACGGAATGAGAGCCCGCCTGCCCGTGGATCGGAGGGCGGACCAGGTCTGCGTGAGCGGGGACTCAGACGAAATAATCGCCAACTGTGATCCCGTAGCGACCGGCGTTGGTAACTTTCACGATCGATCTGCGATAAGCTCCGCTCTCGTCCTTCTCGCTGAGGCTTACCTGCGTTCCTGGAGGGGGTACAGGTCCGCCATCGGCGTCGACTGCAATCCGCACCAGCGGACGCTTGAGTTGTTCCCCGTCAGGATTGGGGGCGGACACTACGGCCACCTCGAACGTGTCGAGAATGACGCAGGTGCCCACCGGATAGACCCCGATCAGATTGATCAGCGCCTTGACCAGCACCCGATCTAGTCCACGGTTGGGATTCTCCCACATCTCGCGCAGTACCTGGTCGGGCTCGATCGGAACGGTCTGGTACACTCGCCGGGTCGTGGCGGCATCGAAGCCGTCGGCCACCGCCACGATGCGGGAGAAGATCCCCAGCGTTCGTGGCCGTACCACCTTGGGGTATCCCGTCAGATCCGTCTTCATGTGATGCTCGTGCGCCACCAGGATCGAGCGATAAGGGATTTCCTCGTAGCCCCGCATGCTGAAAAGGGTGAGCGCACCGTACCAGGGATGAGCCTGGATGATCTTCCATTCCTTCTCGTCGAGTTTGCCGGCCTTGTTGAGTACCTCACTGGGTACCCGAGCCTTGCCGACATCATGCAGCAGTGCAGCCATGCCCAGGTCGCACAGCTGTAACTTCGAGAGGCCCAACTTCTTGCCCAATGCAACCGAAAAGATGCAGACGTTGACCGAATGGGTGAACGTATATTCGTCGTAATCCCGGATTGTGGTCAGACCCACCATGGAAATTTCATTGTTCAATACCTGATCGACTACCATCTGGACCGCGCGCTTCACTCGCTTGAGGCCGGTGGCCCGGCCCAGCCGCACGCCTGCGATCACATCCTTGGTTACTGCCACCCCCTGCGAGTAGACCTGCTTCGACGCCTGCCTCGCCTCTTCCGAGCTGCCCCCATCCAATACCCCGCGCTCCAGCTCGAGGTTATGGACCTTGCCAGTCTCCAGCCGCTCTTGCAGCTCCCGCATCCGCTCCTCGGCTGTGCCTCGGCCCGCCAGGCTGAGTAGCAGGCTGAGAAGGATCTGCCACTCCCGCCGCTCCACATTAGACCTGACTCTGAGTGCAGCAATCTCAAACGCCCGAAACGTCGCCAGGACGTGACTGAACGAGGCGTAGTTATCCAGCTCCAATCGCAGGCGAGTCGAGTTGACGAAGATGAAATCGCCCGCCAAGCGGATCTCCAGCTCGATTTCCGTCTGGAGCAACGATCGGGTGGTGGTGTGGAGATCGGTCAGCGCCTTCTGTACGGTGGCATTCTCGACCGGATACAGCTTCAGGCTTCGCAGGGCTGTGTAGAGCGCCAGCAGTAGCTGGCGGCCGCCCTGGCGCAGTTGGCTATCGTCGCCCGGGGGATTGGCCGACATCTCGAGCGCGCTGGTCACTTGACGACCTCACGGAGCGCGCGGTTGACCGCATTGCGGACCACGAGCTCCTTGTCTTCGACAGCTCGCTGCAGCACCTCGCGGGCTTCAGGCGTCTTGAGTCGGCCAAGCGCGATGGCGGCA
>JAICPP010000048.1 GCA_025929805.1 Gemmatimonadales bacterium
GATCGTCTGCTTCCACCTTCGAGTACGCCATACCGCTCGACCGCGACCTGCAGCGCGGCGCTCGAGAAGGTCATGTGGATCGAGAGCGCCGTCGTGTCGCCAAAGCTTCCCAGTCTGCCTGCGGCAGTAGCCGCTCCCGATCATCCATGAGCTCGGCAGTCAGCGGACTCGTGATGGCCTAAATGAAATCGCGCATCAGCTGGGAGTGCTGATGCGCTCGATTCTCCAGCACCATCGGCGCCGCTGCCGACGTGGGGGGATGAATTATCAGCTTACGATATCAACTTGCGGTACGGAGGAGGCAACTGACGCGCTGCCCACGAAGGCCTAGGTGTGTACCTCAGGCAGCGCCCTGGGACGGCCCCAGGTGGCGCCGGGGCGTTCCGCCCCGAAACTCGAAGTGGGCGTCAATCAAGACTCGGTCATGCAGTACATAGGTGTCCACCAACTGTTGCAGACGCACCGCCGCAACTTTCTCCGCTGTAATTGCCGCAGACAGCCAGGCCCCCGGTTCCAACATAGGATAAAGGTGTGCGTACTCGGGCCGCAAACGAGCTTCGCGCAGCATCGACGTCCTCGAGATTGTGGCGCAGAGATCAGAGGGAGGTGCGACATAATCTGAGGTTTTCCTCAAAGTGTGCAAGCGCTCATTTCTCTTCGGGTTAGAGAGGAAAAGTGTGGAGCAAATGTGGACAGGTAAGCCCTATGCTGACTTCGCATTTACAACGAGCGACAACATGTCCACAGCCTGTGGACAAAAACTGAGCGCCCCTCCCGCCGTGTTGACAGTTCGTTGATTGTCGAGAAACAAGACAGCAGGGCCGGATCCCATCGGTAGTCGGCTCCAATGGTGATGGGTGTCACGTTCCGCGGGTGGACGACTTCGCAACTTGGCTCATCAGGAAGCAGTCGATCCCAACGAGGAGGCGTGGATGGCAAAGGGTGACCGGCCCAAGGCCGACTTTTCCGATGTCGAGAGCGGCAGTTCCTCGACGGCTCCAAGCCCGAGCACCGGCGCGGGGCGAACCTACACCGTACGCAAGGGCGACAGCCTCTCCAAGATCGCCAAACGCGAGTACGGCGATGCCCAGCAGTGGCGCAGGATTTATGAGGCGAACCGCGAATCCATCAAGGACCCCGACCTCATTTATCCGGGTCAGGTGTTCCGCATCCCAGACGCCTAGTCGAGGAGCGCTCACATGACCGCACGTCAACCAGCTCTCGTGCTGCTCCTTGGCCTGACGCTCGCTTCGGGCGCTGGCTGCAAGAAGGACTCGGAGCCGGCCAACACAGGGACGACGGCCACCGCTACCGAGGTCAAGATCTCAGATGTTGAGCTCGGCCGTCGCCTCGGCGCGAACAGCCGGGTCGCCGACGCAACCGATAAGTTCAGCCCTAGGGATACCATCTATGTCGTAGCGGTTACCGAAGGGTCCGCGCCCAACGCTACCGTGACGGCGCGGTGGACCTTCGAGGATGGTCAGGTCGTAAAGGAGGATTCCCGCAGCATTGCACCCAGCGGCACTGAAGCCACCGAGTTCCACATCTCGAAGCCAAGCGGCTGGCCCAAGGGCAAATACAAGGTCGTGATAGCGGTGGGTGGAGCAACGGAGACCAAGGAGTTCGAGGTACAGTAGCTCACAGAGTGGGATCGATCGCAAGCTCACACCAGATCGGCACAGGTTCCGGGAGCTCTCCCGTTTCCGGTTGCGCCGATTCGATGCGGTAGAGCACTTCGCGCACCGACTCGCCGGCACTGCCGGCGTCTCGAGCGACTGTCACAGAGGACCCGGCAGCCAGTGCCTGGAACTCACCCGCATCGTTTCGTACCAAGATGTACGAGCTGGTTCCGCTAGCTCGCCGCACCGTGAGCCGGTAGCCGGTATTCGTCACCACCCTCAGGCTGGTGGAGACTTCCCGGGACGAGCCGGTGCGGCTCCTGTCTCGAGCCGGTGCAACTGGCTGAACGGAACCACGCGGCGCGACGCGGGCACTCAGTGCAACCTGAGCCACGCCGGAGGTGAGCCCCACCTGCGCCTGCAATAACGTCGGCGAGGCAAATACCCCGCACCATACAGCCAGGACCGAGCGGTTCAGCCTGCTCAGCGGCCGGCTACGCAATATCTGCAACATCAATGACTTACCCGATAGCCTCAACCGGCACGACTGCTGGTTGATTCGTCTAAGAAACGTGACACCTCTTTGCCGCTCTGACGCTTGTGGATTTCCCCGAATTCCGCCACCCGATTGGCAGCTCACGGTCAGGCCGAGCTCCATCTCACCAAGAACTTCGTTGCTGCATCTCATCTTAGCCCGCTGGCCCATGGCCTGCTCCCGATCCCACGACGGCGCACCTCTTTCAGGGAGATCGGATGAACGCAGGAAAAGGGCGGCGCATCATGATCGTGGATGACGACGCGAGCATCAGGCGCACACTCCACCTGCTGCTGAGCAAGGCGGGATACGAGGTCGTCCAGGCGGCCGACGGCTCCGAGGCGGTACGGCTCTGGCGCCAGAGCGGCGGGGATCTCGTCATTACCGATCTTCACATGCCCGAGAAAGACGGGATCGAGACTATCATCGAACTGCTCTCTCACACCCCGCGGATCCGGATCATCGCCATGTCTGGCGGAGGACAAACCAAGCGGCTGGACTTGTTGGGAAGCATGGCGCTGCTGGGGTCCGTCCATACCATCGAGAAGCCATTCACGCTCAGCGAAATGCTGAAGGCGGTACATCGGGCACTGGATCCGGCGCACTGAGAGTGAGCTGATCAGGCGACAGCCGCGACTTCGAGAGGAATCCGATCCGGATCGAGTGCGGTGACATCGCTGGAGGGATCCGCGAGGGCCCCCGCCGCCGCCAAACGCTCGATAAGTGCCCGGCGACTCTGATCTTCTGGAACTCTGAGCTCCCAGCTGACAAGCCCGGCCACCGTGTCGGAATCTGGTGGCGCACCGTCTCCGGCCCAGGTATTGAGGTTCAGATGGTGATGGTATCCCCCAGCCGAAACCGCGGTCAGTGTGGGCACCTGCATCCCGACATCAAAACCGATCACATCCCGGTAAAACAGTACTGCGCGCTCCATGTTCGAGACCGTGAAATGCACATGGCCGACTACCGTACCGGGAGGTAGTCCACTCCAGCGCTCCGGGCTCTCGCGACCGGCTGCAATGACCCCCTCCACGTCCATCGGATCCACCGTCATGAGCACTACACCGCCTTGTACCGGCCAGCGCTCGCGGGGGCGGTCGGCATAGATCTCCAACCCATTACCGTCCGGATCGTCCAGGTATAGGGACTCACTCACGGCGTGGTCGGACATTCCCCTGAGCCGATAACCGGCAGCTCGCAGCCCGAGCAACGCCCGCCCGAGTTCCCGCCGGCTGGGAAGCAGCAGCGCGACGTGGTAAAGCCCGGTTGTTCGTGGCCGCATCGGCCGGCGGGCGATCCCGGGCCTCTCCTCCAGGATGATCAGCTCTCGCCCCGGTTCGGGGCCTGCATTACCGCCGTGGACCTGGGGAGCGAGTGCCACGGAAGCTCTCCATTCACGTTCGACGCGCAGTCCCAGTACGTCACGATAGAAAGCAAGCGCGCGTTCCAGATCGGCGACTCTGAGCCGCACCCGGCCGATGTGCGCGTCGGCGGCGAGCCGGATACTGCTGGCCGATGGGCGGGTGGTGGCAGAGGAATCCATTCTAGATAAGACCGTCCTTTGGTCCTTCGCGCAACCCTTTCCCGGCAGAGCGTATCTAGAAGGAGAGCGGCCCGCCGGGGAGTCAGCCGAAACGTGGTGCTCCTCAATGCGTAAGGTCATGTCTGGGTAGCCGTTCCGGGTGGGCCAGGATTAGGGGTGAGGCTTTCGCCATGCACTGGAGCCGTCGCCGCTTCATAGTAGGGACTGCCGGGGCCTTCCTCGGAGTTGGCCATACTCGCCTGGCCTGGCCTGCGCAAGCCGGACTCTCGCCCGTGAGATCCGCCGGACCTCATTGGGAACCGAATGCTGCCCTCCTCGGCCAACTCCCCCGTTTGCTCGAGTTGGCCTCCATACCCGGATTGGGTCTTGGAATAGTTCAGGACAACCGATCCTGGACCCGGGGATTTGGCAAAGCGGTGGCGGATCCGGCTCAGCCGGCCTCGCCGGAGACGGTATTCGAAGCGGCGTCACTGGGGAAGCCGCTGTTCGGCTATGCGGTCCTGAGACTGGTAGATGCCGGGATGCTGGAGCTGGATCGCACGTTGTATCGGTATCTGCCGATTCCCGAAGCCAGCAGCCCCCGCATGCAGCGGGTCACCGTACGTCAGGTGCTCAGCCACACGACCGGTCTTGCCAACTGGCGCCAACAGCAGGGTCCGCTGGAGCCTCTGGAAGAGCCGGGCAAGAAGTTCAGCTATTCGGGAGAGGCGTACTTCTATCTGCAACGGGTGGTCGAAGCCGTGACGGCCAAGCCGTTCGAGCGGGTGATGCGGGAACAGGTTTTCGAACCGCTTGGGATGAAACAAAGCAGCTATGTCTGGCAGCCCGAGTTCGACTCCCGCATGGCTGCCGGCTATGATGGCCAGGAGAATCGGCTGGACGTGCAGGCGGCTATCGGCCGCCGAGCGCTCGAGATTGCCCGCCAGTGGGGCGTGCATCTCGCCGACTGGCGCTATGAAGAAGCAGCGCGTGCCGTTCCTCTGGTGAACCCGCAGTGGCCTGCGCTCCCGCTATACATGGTGCCCAACGCGGCGACCTCGCTGCTCACGACCGTGAGCGATTACACCAAGTTTCTGGCCCGGCTGGTGGCTACCAAGGGCGCCGGCCTCGATTTGTCGCCGGGACTTCGCCGGGGGATGTCTACGCCCGTGGTGCGACTCAATAGTGCGCTCTCCTGGGGACTGGGCTGGGGAATTCAGCGGGATGAGCACGGAGAGGTACTGTGGCACTGGGGGGCCAACAATTCTTTCAGGAACTTCGTCATTGCCGACCTCCCGAACGGGCGCGCGGTCGTGGTGTTCACCAACAGCGAGAACGGCCCACGCCTGTATGAGCGAGTGATCGTTGCCGTGACCGGACACGACCATCCGGCATTTTTGTGGATTTAGGGCGGCGCTTGTCTCCGAGCTTCGTCTCCACTTCCGAGTGCTGAACCCTCGGCCTTCCAGCGTCACCAGTCCCTAGCTACTTATAGCGGTTCCTGGGTACGGGAGCTCCGTGCGCTTGGCGATGCGATGGAAGATCGCAATAGCGTTCTTCGCGGTATACGTGTGCTGGGGAATGACCTACTTGGCCATGCGAGTGGCCGTGGTGGACATACCACCGCACCTCATGTCTGGCAGCCGATTCGTGGTTGCCGGGCTTGTGCTCTATGGTTGGGCCCGGCTCCGGGGAGAGGCGGGTCCCACGTGGCAGCACTGGTGGTCGGCGACAGTAATAGGGGCCTTTCTGCTCCTGGGCGGGAACGCGAGCGTGGCGTGGGCGGAGCAGAGGGTCCCCTCCGGCCTCGCGGCAGTGCTCATTGCCGTCGCGCCTATCTGGATGGTGGGACTGGAGTGGGCCCGGGGAGCACCCCGACCCCGAAAACACGTCGTGGTAGGATTGCTGCTCGGCCTCATGGGCGTGGGGCTGCTGGTCTCCTCGCGAGCCGCCGGATCAAAGGTAGACCCGCTGGGGGCGACCATTCTTGTCCTGGCCTCGGGTTCATGGGCCTGGGGATCGGTGATCTCCAAGACCGCTTCGCTGCCCCGATCTCCCTTTCTGGCAACCAGCATGGAGATGATCGCCGGAGGTGTCCTCCTGATGCTCACGGCGGCGGCCGCCGGACAGTTCGGGGAGTTCGATCTCTCGGGCGTTTCGTTGTCCGCTGGGCTGGCCTGGGGCTATCTGGTGGTGTTCGGGTCCTTGGTGGGATTTACCGCTTATATCTGGCTGCTCGGCGTCACGTCGATCGCCAAAGCCGGCACCTACGCCTACGTGAATCCCATTGTCGCCGTGCTGCTCGGCTGGGCCATTCTCCACGAGCCGGTGACGCTCAGAATGTTGCTGGCGGCAGGAATCATTCTCGTGGGGGTGGCCCTGGTGAGTGTAGACTGGTCCACCTCCGGCCTGCTGGCGCGCATACCGTCGCGGATCCGCTCGAGCGAGAGTCCCTGAACGGTCACCAGTCCCGCTCGCCCGTTCCCCCCCGTATTGCCGGATTGCCCTGGTGGCTGCTGAGCTGTTCCCGCTCGATCGCCTCCAGCAGCTGCCGCGCCTGGGTCTCGCTCAGCTCTTCGGCCGATTCGCCTTCGCCAGCACCGTAGCCTCCACCCGCCATGGCTCCGACCGCCGCTTCCGGATTTCCTTCATATCCGGGGACGTTCATGTTGCCACGCCCGTAATCCGCCGAGCGCCCCCGGCCGGACGACCCTCCCGACTCGCGGTCCTCCCCCCGCCGTCGGAGGGCCAGCTCGAGGTTCCACTTGGCAGCTGAATCGTTGGGCGCCAGCCGGAGCGCTTGCTCGTAGGCCGTGATCGCCTCGCCAAGCAGCCGCTCCTTGTCCGAGCTCTCCTCGGCGGCTCGGACGTACGCGTTGCCCAGGTTGTAGTAGCTCCGTTGCTGGAGCCGGGGGGCGCCCGCCGTCTCCCGAAAACTTCGGGCTGCGTCCTCGTACCGTTTGAGCCGGTACAGAGTGGTGCCCAGGGCGAACTGAACTGCAGGATCTGGCCGAGCGCTGAAGGCCCGCTGAAAAGCCTGATAGGATTCGCGGTAGCGTCCTTCGGCGTAGAGTCGCTCGCCGCGGCGGGTCTCCCGCAGCGCGGTCGTGCAGGCGCCCAGACCGAGGCCAAGCACAAGGGTCGTGAGCGTCAGCCGATTCACTTGGCTCTCCGAGACCGGCTGGCGCCGAGCATTGGCTCGAGAGCCAGTGCCAGGATTGCCGCGCCCAGCGGCCATTGAAAGCGATTTGCCCTTTCGGTCGTCTCGTTTGCCGCCAGCACCCGGCGCTCCGATTGGGCCAGCTCGGCCCCCACCCGCCGCGCGGCATCAGGGGTCCACCGGGCGTAGCTGCCATTGGTCTCCCGGGCTGCGCGCCTCAGCTCCCCTTCCTCGAGACGAGTGACCACGACTCGTCCGATGTGGTCCCGGTGCCACTGCTCCGGGGCCTCGGCGCTGTCGGCTGGAACCGGTGCTCCCTCTGCCGTTCCGATGCCCAGGGCGAAAACAGGTATCCGTACCCGCCGGAGACGAGCCAGGGGCGGGCCGATGTCTCCCGATCCGCTCTCGCCGTCGGAAAGGATGAGTACGGTCTGGTAACCCCTCTCGCCGTCATGCTCGAATGTCGTGCCCGCTGCATGGAGAGCACTGGCGAGATCGGTTGCGGGGTCCCCCAGGTCGTCGGTGCTGGCTGCGTCGAGAAAGCGTTGAAAGGCGGTGTGATTCGCTGTCAGGGGAAGCTGGAGAAAGGCGCTGCCGCCGAACACAATGAGGCCGACTCGATGCTCCGGCACCGCCGCAAGCACCTGAGCGGCGGACTGCTTTGCCAGTGTCAAACGGCTCACTCCGGAATCAGCCGCATTCATCGAACGGGAGAGGTCGAGCAGCACCAACACATCTCGGCCGGCCTGGGCTCTCGAGCCCGGCTGCGTCCCCAGCTCGGGACGCGCCAGGGCCAGGAGGATCAAGCCGAGTGAGCCTGCCTTCAGGGCAAGGCGGACGGGTCGAGAACGCTTGGAAGGCAGCCGGGAGAAATCGTCCAGCAGACGCTCCTCTCCGAACCGACGCAGCGCCTGGCGCCAACGGCGGTGCTCTCGGGTGAGGCCCCACGCTGCCAACGGTACCAGCACGGAGAACACCGCCAGGTAGATGGGCTCGCCAAAGTTCAAAGAGCTCACGGTACACTCCGAAGCCAGGTCGTTCCCAGCCCCAGCTCGAGCAACAGCAGAATCAAGGCGGGCAAGAGGAAGAAGGGGTACAGCTCACGATACTCGCGGGTCTCTCCCACCCGAACCTCGGAGCGCTCGACCTGATCGATCTGGCTCATGATCTCCTCGAGCGCACTGCGGTCGGTGGCTCGGTAGTATCGCCCGCCGGTTCGTTCCGCCATGCGCTGAAGGGCGGCCTCGTCCCGGCTGGTGAGACGTGCCGCCGTGTTGCCTATCCGCCAGACGCTGTTCAAGGCCACGCTGGTGGTGTCCAGCGTGCTGAGGCCCACGGTCTGGATGCGTACGCCCAGCGTCCGTGCCGCCTCCGCAGCGACGAGTGGGGTAGGGCGCCCGGTGTTGTTGGCGCCGTCGGTGACGAGCACGATCGTGCTCGCCTTTGGCGGCAAGTCCTTGAGCTGGTTCAGGCTCATGGCCAGGGCCGTGCCAATGGCAGTGCCGTCCGGGAGCATGCCGATATCCACCCGTTTGATGATCCGCTGGAGCAGGGCGAGATCTGGGGTGAGCGGCGCCTGGAGAAACGCCCGCCCGGCGAAGAGCACCAGTCCGACCAGGTCGCCTTCCCGCCGTTGCACGAAGTCATTCATGACTCGCCGCGCTACAGCTAATCGATTTCCCGGCTCAAAGTCTCCCGCCTTCATGCTGCTGGAGATATCGAGAGCGAGCATGATGTTGCGGGAGCGGAGCCGGATCTCGCGGACGTCCCTCGGTTCCTGAGGCCGAGCCAGTGCGAGGATCAGGAGCACCGCTCCCACGAACCGGAGGACCGGCAGCAGCGCCCGCCACCGCGCTCTGGGGTCGGGCGGCGACTCCGCCAGAAAGCCCAGCGAGGGTAAGGCGAGTTGCCCGGCTGAAGCGCGCCGCCGCCGGTACCAAAGCGCGTACAACACTGGCAGGACGAGCAGGATCAGAAAGCCGGGGTCAGCGAACCGCATCGGCCGCCTCCTCCGGCGATCGGGCCTCGTGCCATTCGGACAAGAGAGAGCGGCTTTGCTCGAGAAATCGCCGTGCCTCCGACGGTCCGGGCCGAGCCCGGGCGAACTTCACCAGGTCGGCTTCGATCAGCAGCTCGTGGAAACGTTGGCGCAGTTCCCTCTCGCTCAGGTGCGGAGGCAACGCCCACACCACCTCGCCCGTGGTGCGCTCGCGCGCCGGAATGGCTTCGGCCGCCTCGAGGTAATCGCGCAGGACGTCCGCCACGGCTTGGTAGTGCCGGGCTACCTCACCTTTAGCCGGCCAGTGCTCCCGCTCGATCCTCGTGAGCTTTTCGAGGGCGATTCCATACGGCTCCGCCGGGGGTTGCGGTAGGTCATGAACCAACTCTGGCCGAGTCGCTACCGTCGCGGCTCGCCTCCGCCGCCTCCGGAGGGCGAGAAACAATCCGGTGATTAGCAGTGCTACGATGGCGAGAGGAGCCCAGGGCGGGGGCTCGCGCTCGAGCTCCCGAATGTCCTTGAGGGGCGGGTTTCCTGCTGGAAGTATGGGAACAACGTTGATGAAGGCGGAATCGCTCCGAATCGTGGCCTGCCGCATTCCTTCCACGATTCGCATGAACGGCAGGCTGAACACCGGTAGCGGCTGTCGCCCGGGGCGGTAGAACGCGAGCCAGGCCCGGCCGTGAAAGATGCGGTCCGGCGTACGATGCATTTTTTCGACCGAGAGCACCCGCACGCCGTTTGGAAGGGAGCCCACGGGACGGGGGACAGTATCGAGCAAGAGGTCCCGTTCGTCCAGGCGGACGCGGAACTGGAGGTTCACCGAATCACCCACGTTGGCGCGCGCGTTCTCGGGAGTGATCTGAAACGCCTGGTTCAAGCCCTGCGCCGCTACCCTGTCAGAAATACAGAGTAGCCAGGCCAGGAGAACTAGCTTCTTCACCGCCGGTACATGCGTTCGCGCCGTCGAAAAAACGCGATCAGCGGCTCGGCATAGGACTCTCCGGTCTCCAGGCGCACCAGCTCCGCTCCGCACCGGCGAATATCCTGCTGCAGGGCGATGTCGAATTCCTTTGCTTGCCGTCGGAAGCGCTCCCGAGTGGCCGCTCGACCGGTATCCACCACCCGGCGGAGGCCGCTTTCGGGCTCGAGAAAGGAGGCCAATCCAACGTCCGGCAGCTCACGCTCTCGCTGGTCGTAAAGCTGGAGCGCGATGACGTCGTGTTGCCGCGCCAGACGCTCGAGGGCTGACCGATACCCCCGGGTAAGGAAGTCGGAGACCAGGAACAGCACCGATCGGCGCCGCATGATCGAGTCCGCAAAGTCCAGTGCTCCAGCCAGGTTCGTCGCGGTGCCCGCCGGCTCAAAAGCCAGGAGATCGTTGATCACCCGCAGCACGTGCTTGCGGCCTCTGCGGGGCGGGACAAACCGTTCGACCCGGTCGGTTGCCCACATTGCGCCTACCCGATCGTTGTTCCGGGCCGCTGCCAAAGCCAGCACCGCGCACACTTCGATTGCCAGCTCGCGCTTGGTCCGGACTCTGGTGCCGAACTCCTCCGAGGCGCTGGCGTCTACCACAAAGAGGATGGTGAGCTCCCGTTCCTCCAGGTAACGCTTCACATAGGCGGTGCCGAGCCGGGCAGTGACGTTCCAGTCGATGGTGCGAATGTCGTCGCCCGGCTGGTACTCCCGAACCTCGGAGAACTCGACCCCCCGGCCCCGGAATGCGCTGGAGTATTCTCCGGCCACGATGTCCCGCACCAGGTGCCGTGTGGTGATCTCGATGCGGCGCACCTCCTGCATGACCTCTTCGGGACTCATGGAACCGGAACGTTCTCGAAGATTTGCCTCAGGACCGCATCGGCATCGACCCCCTCCGCGTCGGCCCGATAGGTCAGCAGGATGCGATGGCGCAACACGTCCAGACCCAGCTCCTTCACGTCGTCCGGGATGACATGGGCTCGACCCTGCAGGAACGCGTGGGCCTTGGCCGCGCGAATCAGAAAAATTGCCGCCCGGGGAGAAGCGCCGTACTCGATGAGATGGCTGAGATTGCCCAGGCCCATGGTATCGGGCCGGCGCGTGGCACCGATCAGATCGAGAACGTACTCCTTGATCCTTCCATCCGCGTACACCTCGTTGACCTGCTGCCGCGCAGCCAGCACCTGCTCGGGGTTCAGCACCGGACGAGCCACCGGCTCCGACCCTTCGGTCATTCGGTCCAGTACCTCACGCTCCTCCCGCCGCTCGGGATAGATCACCACGAGCTTGAACATGAACCGATCGACCTGGGCCTCGGGGAGGGGATAGGTGCCCTCGTGCTCGATGGGATTCTGGGTGGCGAGCACCAGAAACAGCTCGGGAAGGCGAAAGGTCTGGCCACCGATCGTGACCTGCTTCTCCTGCATCGCCTCGAGCAAGGCACTCTGCACCTTGGCCGGCGCCCGGTTGATCTCGTCCGCGAGAAGGATGTTGGTAAAGATGGGCCCTTTCTGGACCGTGAAGTCACCGCTCCGCTGATTGTAGATCATGGTTCCGATCAAATCGGACGGGAGCAGGTCGGGCGTGAACTGGATGCGATGGAACCCGCCGGCAATGGTTGCGGCCATGGTCCGTACGGCCAGTGTCTTGGCGAGGCCGGGGACTCCCTCGAGGAGGACGTGACCGTCCGCCAGGAGCGCCACGAGCAGCCGATCGAGCATGGTGCGCTGGCCCACGATCACCTTCCCCATCTCACTGGCCACGTCTGCCAGCAGCCGGCTCTCCTCCGACGTTGGGCTGCCCGGCGCCCCCGTACCATGCACGCGAACGTCCATCAGGGTTTGGTCGGGAAGCGGTCTCATGACGTAGCCTGGTTCGAGAGGGAGGGAGGCAGCTCCGCACCGGCTTGCGGCGCGGTGGCCGCCTGCTGCGCCAGAATCAGCCGCCGGGCATCGCCCCGCAGTCCGGGAAGCTTATAGAGAAAGATCAGCCCTGCGATGAGGCAGAACCCGCCACCCAGGGCCACCGTGGGCGTGGCACCGAGCCAGTCGGCGAGTCCGCCCGCCATGAGGGCCCCGACCGGCGCCATGCCCATGAACATCATCGAGTAGACTGCCATCACCCGGCCCCGCAATGCATCGGGCACCATCGATTGAATCAGGGTATTCGACGCCGCCATCTGGGTCATCATGGCATATCCCACCAGTGCGAGCAGGGCCACGGCCAGCCACAGGTTTCGAGCCGCCGAGAACGCCACGAGGCTCACTCCCAGACCGGTCGCCGCAAAGGCGATACTTCGGCCATATCCCTGTAGGGTTGTGCGGCGCGCCAGACTGAGGGCGCCGATGAACGCTCCTACGCCGGATGCGCCCATCAGGATTCCGAGACCACGTGCGCCGGCATCGAAGGTCTGGTCGGCGATAATCGGCATGAGCACGGCGTAGGGTGAACCCATCAGGCTCACCAGCCCCAGCAAGAGCAGCAGCGCGCGAATCGGACGCGACCCGAGCACGAAACGGAATCCTTCCGCCACGTGGGCGAGCGCGGATCCAGGTGGCTTCACCGGGCTGGTTCGACTCACCCGGATGGCGAGGAGTCCGATGATCACTGCGACATAGCTCAGCGCGTTGCCGAGGAAACACCAGCCCTCTCCCACGGTAGCCACCAGCACTCCAGCGATGGCAGGGCCTACGATACGGGCACCATTGAACATGGATGAGTTGAGCGCGATGGCGTTCTGCAGATCCTCCCGCGCCACCAGCTGAACCACGAACGACTGCCGAGCGGGAATATCAAAGGCATTTACCACACCCAGACCGGCGGCGATCGCCAGCAGGTGCCAGACCTGCACCGTCCCGCTGAGGGTCAGAAACGCCAGGAGCCCCGCCAGGCACATCGAAGCAACCTGGGTAGCGATCACGATGTGATGACGATTGTACCGATCGGCGAGTGTGCCGCCTACCGTCGAGAACAGCAGCACCGGAATACGATTGGCAAACCCGACCACACCCAGCAGCACCGCCGACCCGGTCAGCCGATACACCAACCAGCTCTCGGCCACGGTTTGCATCCAGGTGCCGATCAGGGAGATGAGCTGGCCGCTCATGAAAAGCCGATAATTCCGGTGCCGGAGGGCCCGGAGCAGTGCGGGCATTTACCCCGTCGCCTCAGCCGCGCTCGCCTCTCCCGCTGCGGGCTCCCGGTAATCCCTCGGCTGCTCGACCTTGCGCCGGGCAAGGCGATGTTGCCATGCGTCGAGGTAGGTGTACACCACGGGGGTGATGTAGAGCGTGATGATCTGCGAAAAAATGAGCCCGCCCACTACCGCGACGCCCAGCGGTCGCCGCGCCTCCGCGCCCGCTCCATGCCCCAGCGCGATGGGCAGGGTTCCCACCAGGGCCGCCATGGTTGTCATCATGATGGGCCGGAATCGCACGCTGGCGGCCTGGAGGATGGCATCGCGCGCGCTGGTGCGACTCCGCCGCTCGGCCTCGATGGCAAAGTCGATCATCATGATGGCGTTCTTCTTCACGATGCCAACCAGCATGATGATCCCCACGAAGGCGTAGATGCTGAGGTCGAGCCCCAGCACCATCAAGGCCAACAGCGCGCCGAATCCGGCGAAGGGCAATCCGGAAAGGATCGTGAGCGGGTGCACGAAGCTCTCGTACAGGATTCCGAGCACCAGGTAGATCACCAGGATCGCGAGGACCAGCAAAAGGAGCAGTCCCTGCTGCGCCGCCTGGAACGCCTGGGCCGTGCCGGCAAAGCTGGTACTGATGGTGGATGGCAGGACCTGGCGGGCCGCCGCCTGCACTCGCTCAACCGCGGTGCCGATCGAAGTCCCCGGCGTCAGGTTGAAGGAGAGTGTCACCGACGGAAGTTGCCCCGAGTGGTTGACGGTGAGAGGCCCGGTAGAGGGAGTCACCCTGGCCAAGCTCCCCAGCGGGACCGACACCCCTTGGCGGCCGGCGAGGTTGAGCAGGTTCATGGCCGACAGGTCGCGCTGGTATTCGGGCAACAGCTCCATGACCACCCAGTACTGGTCATTGGGCGTGTAGATGGTGCTCACCTGACGCGCGCCATACGCGTTATACAGCGCGTTCTCGATCTGGTTCACGTCGATCCCGAGCGCCGCAGCGCGGTCCCGGGCGACCTCCACCTGTACCTGGGGGTTCTTGATCTGTAGATCGCTGGTGACATCAGTGAGGCCCGGCACTTCCTGCAACCGCTGCTCCAGTGCAGCAGCACCCTGATAGAGGGCCTCGATGTCCGAGCTCTGGAGGGTGAACTGGTAGTCGCTCTTCGACGCGCGCCCGCCGATGTTGATCACCGGCGGGTTGCTGATGAACACTCGGATGCCGGGTACCGCCGCCAGCTTCTGACTCAGCGAGCGAGCTACCTCGTCGGCATTCATCTGCCGCTCGCCCGGTGGCTTGAGATTCATGATCAGGCGGCCCTGGTTCACGGTGCTGATCCGGCCACCGGCTCCGACCGCGGACATGAAGCCGTCAATGTTGGGGTCCTCCTGCACGATCGCGGCAGCAGCCTGCTGGTGCTTGACCATGGCCTCGTAACTGGTGCCCTCGGCCGCTTCAGTCGTGGCCCACAGCCGGCTCTGGTCCTCGCTGGGAATGAACCCTTTGGGAATGGCCCGGGCGAGCAGGATCGTGCCGAGGAGAATCAAGGCGCTGAACAGCATCGCCAGAGGTCGGCGGTCCATCACCCAGTACAGCGAGCGCTCATACCAGGCCAGCGACTTCACCCAGGCCCGCTCGATGGCGCTGTACATGCGGCCGTGACGCTGGTTGGGCTGGTGGGGCCTGAGCCAGCGGCTGCACAGCATCGGTGTCAGAGTGAGTGATACGAACCCGGATACCAGGATCGCCACGCCGATGGTGACGGCGAACGCCTGGAACAAGCGTCCGACGAGCCCACCGAGGAACAGGACCGGGATGAACACCGCTACCAGCGAAAGGGTCATGGACACCACGGTGAACGCAATCTCGCGGCTGCCGTTGATGGCCGCCTGGCGCACCGATTCGCCTTTCTCGACGTGCCGGACGATGTTCTCCAGCACCACGATGGCATCGTCCACGACAAAACCGACCGCGAGGGTGAGCGCCATGAGCGAGAGGTTGTCCAGGCTGTAGCCGAGCAGGTACATCACCGCGAAGGTGCCGATCAGCGATAACGGCAGCGCCAGGCTGGGGATCATGGTGGCTCGGAGGTTCCGCAGGAACAGGAAGATCACCATCACCACCAGGCAGAGCGCCAGGAAGAGGGTGAACTTCACTTCATTCACCGATGCCTTCACCGTCCGGGAACGATCGTTCAGCGTGGCGATGTCGATCGAGGGCGGGATCTGGGGTCGGAGCCGGTCTACTTCCGCCTTGACTCGCCCGGCCACGGCCACGGTGTTCGTGCCGGGTTGCCGCTGGATGGCCAGCACCACGGCTCGCTGGCCGTTGTACCAACTGGCCCGCTTGGTGTCCTGCACGCTGTCGACGACACGGCCAAGGTCTCTAAGCCGGACGGGCGCACCGTCCCGGTAGGTCACCACCAGGGCCCCGAAGTCGGCGGCATTGGTGAGCTGCCCCTGGCTTTCCACCGAATAGGCCCGATCGGTTCCCCACAGGATACCGGTCGGCAGGTTGACGTTTCCGTTCTCGACGGCTCTCGAGACCTCATCGATGCCGATGTTGCGGGCCGCAAGCTGCTGGGGGTCGAGCTGAATGCGGACCGCATATTTCATCGAGCCGTAGACCTGTACCTGGGCTACGCCTTCGATGGTGGAGAGCCGCTGGGCCAGAAAGGTCTCGGCGTATTCATTGAGCTGCGGCAGAGGCAGGGTGGTGGTACGCAAGGCGTAGTAGAGAATGGGGGACGCCGAGGGATCCACCTTGCGGAAGCTCGGCGGCAGCACATCCCGGGGGAGCTGCCGCTGCGCCTGGGAGATGGCCGCCTGCACGTCCTGTGCGGCCGCATCGATATCTCGGCTCAGCGCGAACTGAAGCGAGATCGAGGTGCTGCCCTGGGTGCTGGTGGAGGTCATCGTCTCCACCCCCGGAATAGTCGAGAATTCCTTCTCCAGGGGGGTAGCCACGGAAGACGCCATCGTCTCCGGACTGGCGCCGGCCAGACTGGCGTTCACTGAGATGGTGGGGTAGTCCACCGCCGGCAGATCGCTGACCGGCAGCTGGCGGTAGGCCACGAGGCCGAAGATCAGAATGCCGGCCATGACCAGCGTGGTCATGACCGGACGACGGATAAAGAGTTCCGTGAAGTTCATAACGCCCCCAGCCGCGACGTATCGGCCGCGGCCTTGATCTGAACTTTCGAGCCCTGGCGCAGCCGGAGCTGGCCGTCGACCACCACCCGGTCTCCGGCCTGGACGTCTCCAGTCACTACGGCAAAATCGCCCGCAGTACGGTTCACCGTCACCGCCCGAGTGGCTGCGGAGCTGTCAGTCTGTACTACGAAGACGAAGTTCCCCTGCTGACCATTTACCACCGCGGCGGCAGGGATCACCAGGGCGTTGGGCTCGACATAGAGCTGGAGCCTGACATTCACAAAAGCACCGGGCCAGAGCGAGCCGTCGTCGTTGGGAAAGCGCCCCTTGAGCAGGATGGTGCCGGTCGCGGTATCGACCGCGTTGTCGATGAAGCTGAGCGTACCCTCGCTCGGCGCCCCGCCGCCA
>JAICPP010000243.1 GCA_025929805.1 Gemmatimonadales bacterium
GACTGCTCCACCCCGCGACGATTGCTTCAGACTCTACCCACCCGGGCCGATACTCTAGCTAAACCCCGTACCGTCCGAGAGTTGTGGTATGGCCACCTTGCGGTGCCGGCCTACCGCCTTCGAGAGCGGGAAACGGGACTCGAACCCGCGACCCCAACCTTGGCAAGGTTGTGCTCTACCAACTGAGCTATTCCCGCGAAGCGGATGATTTTAGCGTCCCGACCTCTCCGGCGCAACGACCCGTATGCACGGGTGGGGCGCGGGCGAAGAGGGGGCATGGAGGCGAGGGGGATCGAACCCCTGACCTCGTGAATGCCATTCACGCGCTCTCCCAACTGAGCTACGCCCCCGCTAAATTGTTCCGTCTTCGTTCGGCGCCGCGACAGCAGGGTAACGTAGCCCGCGCGGCAGCGAGTGTCAACGACGGATACAGCACTCCGGCGCAGCCTAACGTCTTCGTTTCCACGGTAATCCGCAGGCCATGAGCAAGCAGACGCAGAAGGACGAGGACCGCCCGGGGCGGCCCTCCCGGCGTCCCGCCGATTCCTCCGCCGAGGCCCCCAGCCGGACACCTTCCAGCCCGCGCCGGCGCCGCAACGGGCGCAACCAGAACATCGGTGCCCTGGACGCGGAGCGCGACATACTGGACCAGTATCTCTTCGAGGTCAGCAAGACCCCGCTGCTGACTGGCGAGCAGGAGACGACCGTGGCCCGCCGGATCGTTGCCGGCGACGCGGAGGCCATGCACGAGCTGATCCGGGCCAACCTGCGGTTCGTCATATCCGTGGCCAAGAAGTATCAGAACCGGGGCATGGCTCTGGCCGACCTGATCGGAGAGGGGAACGTCGGGCTCCTTACGGCTGCCCGGAAGTTCGATCCGGATCAGGGGGTCAAGTTCATCTCCTATGCCGTCTGGTGGATACGGCAGTCGATCCTGGCCGCCCTGGCACGCCAGGGTCGAACCGTGCGGGTACCTCTGAACCGCACCGCGGATCTGTCCCGGATCGTGCGGAGCGCGGAGGCGCTGCGGCAGGAGCTGGAGCGGCAGCCGACGCCGGAGGAGATCGCCCACGCCACGGGACTCACGGTAGAAGTCGTAAGGTCACTGGCGACGCTCAACTCCTCCGATCTCCGTCTCGATGCGCCGGTAGAGGCGGAGGGCGACCGGTCGGTGATCGACCGGTTCGCGGCCGACGAGCAGAGCGATCCGGAAGCACAGGTGATCGATCAGCTGCTGACGGAAGAGATCGACCGTGCGCTCCGCTCCCTTCCAGCGCGCGATGCCAAGGTCCTGCGGCTGTACTTTGGGCTCAACGAGGGGCGGGAGCACACCCTCGAAGAGATCGGAGGGCTGCTTGGCGTCACCCGCGAACGGGTACGACAACTGCGCGACCGGGCGCTGAAGCGGCTGCGCGACGGTGAGATGGGGCGGGCCCTGGCGAGCTTTGCTGCATGACCCGGCCGCGGGGCAGTGGGGCAGCCGGGCACCCCGCGTCCCACCTGCTCTACAACAAACCCCGAGCCCAACGTAGCTTCCTCAGGTGACGCCCCTGGTGGCATCCGGTGTTCCCACCCCGGAAGGGTTCATCTCGCATGTGGGCCGCCGCAGCCTCGAAGCGGGACGCGCCCTCGCCGACGTGGGCACGTGGCTGCCGCTGCTGGCAATCCAGATGCGCCGCCTGGGCGTCGACTCGGTGCCGATCGCCCTCTTCATCGCCGTCTTCACCGGCATCGTCCTCTCCCTTCTCTCCTCGTACATCTTCACCGGTGCCGTGCCGCTCTACTTCGTGGGCGCCCTGGTGGGGAAAACGATCATGATGGAGCTGGGACCGGTATTGACGGGCATGGCTCTGGCCGGGCGAGTCGGCGCCAGCATTGCCGCAGAGCTCGGTACCATGAAAGTCACCGAGCAGGTGGATGCACTGGAGACCCTCGCTTACGACCGCTATTCCTATCTGGTGGTTCCCCGTGTGCTGGGCGCCACGCTGATGTTTCCGGTGGTCACCGCGTTCGCCGTGGCCCTGGGCGTTACCTCCGGGTGGATCACCGCCATCAACCTGCTCGATCTCTCCACCGCCGAATTCCTCAAGGGTCTCAAGCAGTTCTACCAGTTCAAGGACGTCTGGTTCGGCCTGGTAAAAAGCGCCAGCTTCGGCTTTGCCGTAGCGCTGATGGGTTGCCTCCGGGGTCTGGCAACCCAGGGTGGTGCGGCCGGCGTGGGCCAGTCTACAACGAGCGCGGTCGTCCTCGGTTGTGAGGCGATCTTGGTGCTGGACGCCTTCTGGGCGCTGGTGCTTCTGTGATCCTCCTCGAGAACCTCACCAAGTCCTTCGGAACGGTACGGGTCCTCAAGGGGCTCTCGCTCGAGGTTCCGGATCGGCAGAACACCGTGATCATCGGAGCTTCTGGAGGAGGGAAAAGCGTCACCCTGAAGCTGATCGTCCGCCTGCTCGAGCCAGATGGGGGGCGGGTCCTGGTGGACGGCGTCGACGTCGCGGACATGGATCGGGATGAGCTGGCCGCACTGCGGGGCCGCATCGGCTATGTCTTCCAGTTCGCGGCCCTCTTCGACTCGATGACTGTGGCGGAGAATATCCGCATGGGGCTCGCCAAGCGGGGGTACAGTGCTGCCGAGATCCGGGAGCGGATCGCGGAAAGTCTCGAGGTGGTGGAGCTGCGCGGCACCGAGGACAAGTTCCCCGCGGAGCTCTCCGGGGGGATGCGGAAGCGGGTCGGCATCGCGCGAGCGATCGCCCTGAAGCCGCGCTACATTCTCTATGACGAGCCGACAGCCGGGCTGGACCCCGTCACTGCGACGGTCATGGACCAGCTCATCATCAGGACGCGCGACCTGGGCGTCACCGGGCTCGTGGTCACCCATGACATGCGAAGCGCCTTCAGCGTGGCCGACCGGCTCGCCATGCTGTATGATGGCGCAATCCGCCAGGTCGGCGCGGTGAGCGAGATGCAGGCCTCCCGCGACCCCATCGTGCGGCAGTTCATTGAAGGCCGGCCGGAGCCGATTGCTCTGGAGCCGGCTGTACGGAGGTCCGCAGGGTGAAACGCAGCAACGAATTCGCTGTTGGTTTAGCGGTACTGGCTGCGCTCGCGCTGGTGATCGGTGGCGCGCTCTGGCTGAGCGAGACCGATGTCAACCAGAAGCAGGCCTCCTACAAGGCCCGCTTTCGTACCGTCGGAGGACTGGGCGTGGGGGCGCCAGTGACCCTGAGAGGTGTCAAGGTGGGCCGGGTCGAGGCGATCCGGCTGGTAGAGAACGAATGGGTGGAGACCGACTTCAGCATCGATCGGTCGGTCGAGCTGCCGCAGAAGCCGGCGGCCATTTCGGCCTCCGCCAGCCTCTTCGGTGAGTGGAGCGCCAATATCATTCCCTTCGAGCCCCTCCCGACCGACCCGATCATCCGCAATGCGCTGCTGGAGTCCGACCAGGCCGGCGGGACTGCCTGGCCCGGTGCAACCCTGCCGGACATCGGCCAGCTTACCGCGCAGGCCAGCCGCATTGCAGGCGACGTCGGTGACATCACCCAGCGGATCGGCCAGGCGTTTGACAGCACCGCGCTCAAGAACATGCAGCAGAGCGTCAAGGACCTCGCCGCCATCTCGGGCCGGCTGGTCAGCTTTGCCAACGCGCAGACCGACCGGATCGACCGGGTCAGCCAGAAAGTGTCCACTACAACGGATGCATTCGCCGGCGTCGCCCGGACGTTCGAGGGCGCAGTGGCCCGGCTGGACAGCGCCACCAGCGACAACCAGCTCAAGGACATTCTGGACAACTCGCGGGGCAGCAGCGCGGACCTCCGGCAGGCGGCCGCGGACCTCCGCTCGGTGATCGCGGCGGCACGGGCCAACGAGACGAGCCTGATCCGCGTTCTTCAGGCAGCCGATTCACTGATGACCAGAATACAGGCCGGCACCGGGACCATCGGCATGCTCGCTTCGGATTCGACCCTCTATCGGGAGACCACCAGGACTGTAATCCAGTTTCGTGAGCTCCTGACCGACATTCAGGCGCACCCCAAGAAGTATCTCAAGATCTCTGTTTTCTAAATGAGTAAACGTCGGGCTGAGCTGGAGGTGAGTGCCGGGGGAATCGTGTTCCGCCGCGTGTCCGGAGACGCTGCCA
>JAICPP010000288.1 GCA_025929805.1 Gemmatimonadales bacterium
TCGAGGCGGCGCAGGTCGACCGGCTGGCCCTCGGCGAGCCCGGACCGGGCCGCCACGCCGTGCACCCACTCGCCGTCGTGCGCGCAGTAGCGCTGGCGCGGGGCCTCCGCGACGCGACGTCTTGCAGCAGCGCCAGCACGGCCGCCATGGCGGCACCGACCGTCTCGCGCTGCCGCCGCTCGCGCGAGGCCCGACGGTACCAGCGCGCCCCAGTACCATGCCGCGGGCAGCGCGTCACCCGCAAGGGCGACCGCCCGTAGTTCGGGCCAGCAACGCCCCTCAACGACGTCGATCAGCCGCTCGCGGCGGATACCCTCGGGGACGTTCACCCCGCGCTTCCATTCGGCCACGGTGGAGTGGCCCTCGGCGCCCACCACCCGTGCGACCTTTGGCTGGGTGATGCCGTAGCGGGCCCGGAACTCGCGGAGGCGCTGTCCCAGTTCCAGCCAGTAGCCGCGGAAGGGACGGACCTTGGGACGCCCGTCGCCGCGCCGGCCCCGGTCGTAGGGCAGCGGGACGGTGAGGACGAGTTCCCGGCTGGCGTCATGCGGCACTAGGTTTTTGCCGACGCAGGGGCAAGCCAGGTAAGGACGGCGTTCAATTCGCCATTCTGGCCATTCGTCTTGGCAACAACATCCGTCGGGCAGGAGGGATTAGATTTCCACCCCTACTGCCACGCGGTCGTCCACTGGAACCTCCCGGCGAACCCGGTCGACCTTGAGCAGCGTGAGGGACGGGTGCACCGATATAAGGGACACGCGGTGCGAAAGAACGTCGCTACTCGTTTTCAAGAGCTTGTCTTTCATTCCGACTCAGATCCACGTCAACGACATACGATAGCGGGCGACCCTTGGGAGGAGCTCTTCGAAGCTGGGAAGCAGGGCCGACCCGCTGGAGCATCCGATCTCGTGCCGTATTGGATTTATCCTATCCCCGGCGGTGCGCAAATTGAACGACACGTTCCTGTCCTTGAGCCGTGATTTCCAGAGACTCAACCGGCTCCGGCGTTCTCTCACGGTCTATCGGCCCGCGTTCGGCCAGCCACGGCAAGAGGACCTGCTTGGGGACTTGATAACCCAAGTCCCCGGCGATGAAGTCGAGGACGTGCTTCATGAACTTCAACTGCGGCTATCCCCGCCACGGGTACACGCCTTGGCGGTCCCAACGAGGGCGGACCGATGAGAACTTCCGAACAGTGAGAGCGCAGTTCGGCAGTAATACCAGTCCACTTGACAACCAAATTCACCAATGGCTCGGTCGACCACCAGACCTGACCAGAGGTCCTCCACCGGTGTCTCGCATCGACGTTGTTGAGCCCTGCGGGCAACGGTAACCCGCCAACCGGACGGACGCCCGGCAAAACCATTGGTTTTCTCGCGGAATCCCATGGCTGGAATAGCATGGGCAGTGAACACGTCGGCCCCGAAAAACAGCCTTCTCCACGTCGGCTTGTGCTGAACGTTCTGGTGGCTCGGTTGACACGTGTCGCCGCGGTCGCCCAGCTGTGGGTCGAGCGGATGGCAGGGGAGATGCGCCAGCCGGGAGACGGAGCTAATGGCCAGCCGGGAACGCCGCGCCAGCTCCGAGCACCACGGACCTGAGCACTGGAGGGAACGATTGAGGTAGGCCGTGAACGATTCGTCCGCCGGCATGGCGGTCATTCCGGTCTCGCTCCGGGCCATCGATCGGTACGGATCATCAGTCCTCCTCCTCATGGTCCTCGGGCTCCGGCGCGTCATCGCTGTAGAGGAAGGAGACGTATTCTTCCTCCAAGTTGATCCAGCTACAACCGGCGAACCGACGTGTGTCGAGGAACTCAAAGATGGAGAAAGAGTACCAACTCCACCGATCCTGCCGGACCTCCTCACGAGCCGCGTTCCACAGGTTAGCCAGGCGCGCCCGCGAATGGGTCAGCACCACCACCTCGAAATTGTCCTGACCCCACTGTTTGGCAAACCGTCCCTGATCCAGATAGGCTTCGAAGGCGCGAAGCTTCCGGCGAAAGCGTGCTAGCGTCAGGGTCCCCATATCCACTTCCAACATCACACATTGGATCGCCCCAGACGGATAGCGGAGCTCAAGATAGGCATCCGGCAGCATCGGCAGCAGGTGCCCGCGCTTAGGGTCCCGCACCCGGATCCGGTGTGCCCGGAGTTCCCGCTCCGGAATCCAACGAAGGGTGATGTTCCTACGGGTCCGGAGGAGGGCCACCAATTGAGCCCAAAAGCTGGCGACCATGAGATCATGCGCATTCCCGAGACCACCCAGGCGGTCGAGTCTCCGGCGCTGCACGCGGAGCCTACCGGGTTCCCGCTCCGCCTCGACAATCGGGATGCCTTGCGTGCCGAGGGTGTAGAGCAGTGGGCGACGTCCCGAATGTCGGCTGACCGGGAGTTCCACCCGGTCGAGGAAGCCCCAGAGCCAGAGCTGACGGAGCCGATCGTGAACGCGGGAAGAGGGGGACCGACGACCGGTCGTTGAGGCTGACGGGAAGAAGGCCAGCTCGATGAGGTCGGCGGTCAGGCAGCCATGGATGTGGATGGCGATGAGGATCGCGTGATCCCGGGAAGTGAGAACAATCGGAGACC
The DNA here is from genome assembly GCA_025929805.1 of Gemmatimonadales bacterium. GTDB lineage: Bacteria > Gemmatimonadota > Gemmatimonadetes > Gemmatimonadales > GWC2-71-9 > CAVVWJ01. The sequence goes on from JAICPP010000288.1 coordinate 2,589, forward strand.
GGGTGGCTAACTCAGCTTTCGTCGGTTGTTGACGAACTAAGTGGTTTCGGAATCGAGGTATCCCATTCCGTGATTGAGCCATGGTGGAGTCCTCTCACTGGTACCGCCTGACGTCGATCAATGCAAAGGTTGGGTCAACGGTGGTGGACGAAGAGAGATGGAAGATAGATAGATATGAAAAGCAGTGGGGTCATTCTCGATGTCGCATCTGAGTAGGCCCAAGTGCCGCGAATTGCCGGCCCCAGCGTACAAAACCACACGTAAGCGAGGGCGGACAATCGACCCGGAAACTTGATTCCCACCCCTTCTTCCGCCCTCGGAAGGCGCCCCCCACGACGTGCTGTGGACGTTGCGCGGTGAGATTGGAGACGGGATCCAGCTGGCAGTGAACAAGCGA
>JAICPP010000203.1 GCA_025929805.1 Gemmatimonadales bacterium
ACCGCAGCGACTCCGATGCCCGCGGCCTTGAGGAACTCGCGGCGGTTCCAGTACAACGATTCGTCGGTAATTTCGGAGGCGGGGATATTGGGCGAGTGCCTGATGTGCATGACCTCTCCTGGAACCGGTGGCGCGGACAATACTCTAAAGATACGTCCGGCGCTCGAGTTCGGTTCCCGGCACGGACAGGGAGGGATTCGAACCCTCGATACGCTTTTGACGTATACACGCTTTCCAGGCGTGCGCCTTCAGCCGCTCGGCCACCTGTCCTGAATCGTTGTCGGGGCTCAACTTAAGCGGGCTGAGAGGGGTGGGTCAACGCAGCATCTCCCGTAGCACCCTGCCCTGCGATCCCGAGGGAACTTGTATGCCGAGGAGTTGAGCCAGAGTAGGGGCGATGTCGGCAATACTCACTCGTCCCTCGTGAACACCGGGGGCGATTCCGGCCCCGAACCAAAGCAGCGGCACATGCGTATCATAGGCCCATGGAGATCCATGGTTGGTGCCCTCCCGCTCGGCACCAGCCACGATGTACGGCGAGAGCCCGTAATAGATCTGTCCACTGCGAGCCGGATAAAAGCTGAGCTCCGCGCTGGAATGCACGGCGCTGTCCCGCTGCCGCGCCAATTCGCTGGCGGTGAACACGCGCTCCACACCCGGTATTTCACGGACTGCTTCATTGGTTACCCGCTCTGCCTCCTCCAGCGACACTCCCCGGTCCTCGAGGCCTTCGAGGTTGAGATAGAGCCATGGCCCGCTCTGATAGATGATCCAGCTGGGCTGCACCATCCAGCTGGGCCGCCGGGGGATGCCAAATTCCGATCGCAATGCCTTCTCGGCCGCCGCCGCAATGACCGCGGGGTCGAGACGTGCAGCACGGGTGCCTTCGCTGCCTCGACTGAATAGCTCCGGCAGTGGCGCAACACCATGGTCTGCCGTAAGCACCACGACTACCCGGTCGAGCCCGACCTGCCGTTCCAGGAACCCGAAGAACCGCTCCAGCAGACGATCGGTTCGGACGATGATGTCCATGACTTCGTGACTGTCCGGCCCATACGAATGCCCCACGAGGTCGTTGGCCGAGAATCCGATGCCGAGAAGGTCCGGATTATCGTCCTTGCCGAGCTGTTCCTGAGTTACCGCCTGCATCGCAAATCCCAGGATCACTTCATTCTCGAAGGGAGAGTTCTGAAAAGCCTGAACGAAGTCCTGAGAGGGTGATCGGCCGCTGCTCAAGCGATGGGGAAAGGTCCGACCCAGACCTGCCGTTCCTTGTTCTCCCTCCGCATCGTCTGCCCCGAGCCACCGATATGCGGCAGCCGGCAGCAGCCTGTTCCACGTGGCACCTCGATACCGGGTTATTGCACCGGACCGGTTGAAACGGACGACCCAGCGAGGCAACTCCTTCATATAAAAGGAGGAGGTCACCAGGAGCGTGTCCTCCGTCCAGTAGGCCGCGTCCGCCCGATGGCCACCCAGCATGATCGCGGATCGATCCTTCCCCGCCACGGTAATGACCCGGCTGCGGCCTCCCGAGGCAGCTTTCAGTTCATCACCCACCGTCGAGACCAGCAAGTTCCGAGGCGACCGGCCCTCGCCGCCGACGCCGACGAGCCTGGCCGACGTGTCTGCCGCACAATACTCCGCTCTGCGAAGGGCCGGGTTGAACCAGTAGTTGGCCGGGATTCCGTTTACGTTGGCATGGCTTCCCGTCAGGATTACGGCATGGCCGGGGCAGGTCTGGGTGATGGCGTGCTCGTAGTGCGCCTCGGTAAAGGCTGCCCCGTCTCGAAGGAAGCGGTTGAACCCGTTCGTAGCGAAGTAGCGCCGAAAACGCTCCACATAGCCGGAGCGGAACTGGTCAATCGAGATCACGACCACCAGCCTGGCCCGTGAGGCCGGTACCTGCCCGAGCATTGGCAGAGGCAGCCACACCACGCCGAAGACAGCTACGACGTAGCGAAGGATTCGGGGCGACACTACGACCGAGCTCGCCTGCCCCGCCAGTACACCAGGCCGCCGAGCACCACGAACAGCGCGGCTCCACCAATGACTTTCAACCGAAAAAGCCATGGTTGAGTGGTATCGGAGGGTGGAATGGTAGCCACGAGCATGGCCCCTAAGGTGAGCAGAAGACCAGCCACGCCGATGAGAACCGCGCCGAGCTTCCCTTCCTTGTTGTCTCCCAGACGATCCATCAGATAACACAGGAAGAGGTAGATGTAAGGAATGAAATAGACCAGCAGCATCGTATCGAGAATTATCAGATACGCTTTCTCGACCGTGGTGCCCCGCCCCAGCACCGAAAGCAGCAAAAACACGGTCGCGAGGACGCCCTGAGTCAGGATGGCGACATAGGGCGTCTTCCACCGCGGGTGCACTCGGCCGAAGGCGGGCGGGAAATACCGGTCCAGACCGATCACAAACGCAACTCGGGCGGGGCCGGTGAGCCATGCACCGATCCCACCGATGTTTCCCAGGACGTACAGCGCAGCGGCGGCGGGGACCAGCCACATCCATCCACCGAGCTGGTGAGCGCTCGCAGCCATGGCCTGGAAGAAACCAGAGACGACATGCACGTCGGAGCTGGGAACCAGCCACAGGACCGACGCCGTGCCGGCGATATACAGGAAGGCGATGAATGGGCCGGCTATATAGATCGAGCGCGGCAGCGTCCGCGCCGGGTTCTTAACCTCGCCACCCATGATGGCGCAGAGCTCCAATCCGGCGTAAGCAAAGGCAATGGAAGCCCACAAGTTCAGCTGCGAGAAATCGTTGAACCGCGGGGTAAGAGTGTCGAGGGTGATGGGAGTGGCGGCCGGCCGGGTGAGTGCCGCATAGAGGCCGAATCCCACCAGCAAGGCCCCCGGCAGATAGGTGCCCAGGGCTCCGAGATTTTGAAGCCATTTCCCGGTTTTCAATCCCACCACGTTTACCAGCACCGCTACCCAAAGGGCCGTGAGTGTCGCCGTGACGATATACGTCCAGTTATCCATCAACCCAGTGTCACCCCGCCCGATTGCATAGGTGGCGATTACGGCGGTCGACATCAGCAGGTTGGGATAGTACAGAATGTTGTTTACCCAGTAACACCAGCCGCACAGAAAGCCATGGCCTTCCCCAAAGGCGCGCTTGGTCCAGAAATAGATTCCTCCCTCCTGGGGATAGCGGAACGCCAGATGGCTCACTGCGAGCCCCTGGGGAATGAAGAAGCAGATGGCGGCAACCACCCACATCGTGAGCGAGCTGGGTCCTGCGGCGGCGGCAGTCGCCGTCCAGCGGAGGCTCAGCACGGCGACGATGTTGAACAGCACCACGTCACGCAGATTGAGGACGCGGGGCAACTCGACGTGGGGAACGGCTGCCGCGATAGGTTGTGAGGCCGTGGTCATCGGATAATCATCTCAGGCAAGCTCATCGAGACAGGAGTCGATCAACTCGAGCGCGGTGTCCAGGTCCTGCTCATCGATGACCAAGGGCGGTGCCAGGCGGAGGGTACTTTGGCCCGCTCCGAGCAGGAGCAGTCCCCGCCGGAACGCCTGCTGAATCAGGGATCGTACGATCTCCGGTGCCGGCTCCCGCGTGTCCCGATTCTTTACGAACTCCAGACCAACCATCAGTCCACGCCCGCGCACATCGCCGATGAGGGGGTGCTCGGTCATGAGCCGACACGCGCCGGCGAGGAGGCGCTCACCCATCTGAGCCGCATTGGCCATCAGACCGTTCTCCACTAGATCCAGGGTCGCCAGGGCAGCCGCGCAGCACACCGGGTTGCCGCCGAAGGTGGATCCGTGGGAGCCGGCCTCCCAGGAGGTAATTGATTCCTTGGCCACCATGGCGCCGATGGGCATTCCGGAGCCGAGCCCCTTGGCGGTGAGCAGAATGTCGGGCTCGAGTCCTTCATGCTCGCAGGCGAACATTCGTCCGGTTCGGCCGATGCCCGATTGCACCTCGTCGGCTACCAGGAGGATCCCGTATCGGTCGCACAGCGCCCGGAGATCGGCCAGGTAGCCGGGCGGGGGGATGATGTATCCGCCCTCGCCCTGGATCGGCTCGACGAACACCGCGGCGACATCGTGTGGGTCGAGGTGGCGGGCGAATAGGTCTCGCTCGATCACGTCGATACACCCGCGGTTGCAGGCAGGCTCGCGCGCACAGAATGCGCAACGGTACCGATACGCAAACGGGACGTGATGGACGTCCGGCAGAAGCGGTCCAAAGCCGGCGTGCTGACGGGACTTGCTCGAGGTCAGGCTCACCGCGCCGGTGGTTCGGCCGTGAAAGGCTCCGCGAAAGGCGATTATGGCTGTCCGACCGGTCGCATGACGCACCAGTTTGATGGCTGCCTCGGTAGCTTCGGTGCCCGAGTTGGTGAGAAAGACCCGCTTCTTCGAGCTGCCTGGAGCCAGCCGGGCCAGGCGTTCGCAGAGTGCAGCCATTCCTTCGTAATAGAAATCGGAGCCACAGATGTGCAGAAATCGTTCGGCGGCTTTCTTGACGGCAGCCACGACCTTTGGGTGGCCGTATCCGGTCGAGGAGACTGCAATGCCCGCCATGAAATCCAGATATCGGTTGCCGTCCACGTCCTCGACCATGACACCGCTGCCCCGAGAGACCACCAGCGGGTACTCCTTGGTATAGCAGGTGGAGGTCCACTGGGCGTCCTGGCGCACGACTGCTTGAGCCTTTGGCCCGGGCGGGGGAATGACGATGCTGGGATAGTCGCGCACGGTCTTCATGGTTCCTCGCTCACCCGGGACCCGGGTGCGCAGCGCCTTGATCGAATCGTGGACGGCAGAATGTGCCGGTTGCCAGGAACCGGCGCCAGCACCGGCGGCGCGGGTTGGCCCACATTCTGCATAGTTATGGCCGTCCGCCAGGCAGCCCGGGCCGTACCGGCCCACTTTCCGTCGGTTGGAACTATGCCATCTCCACTCGTAGTCGATGCGTTACGCGAGCAGTTGGTCAGAGTGCTCGACTGGTATCGGGAGCACCGGCCGGCCTTTGCCTGGGGCGTCGTGCTGCACCGGCGAAACGAGCGAGGCAAATTGCGGTTTGGGGCGGTGACGCCGGCGGGAGAAAGCCTGCTCCTGACCCAGCCGCTGCTGGCCTCGCTGGCGGGTGGTCCCTGCTGGTTGGATGGCGCCGTGCGGGTACGATTGGCCTGCAGACAGGTCACCCAATGTCACCCCTGGCTGGACGCGCTCCACCGACCGGACCGGCCTCCTTTGGTTGAAGCCCTGGCGGTCTGCTTCGACCCTGACGCATCCGCAGCCGAGTGTGAAGCTTTTCAGGCCATGGCAGGCACGCTGACCCCAGCTACTCTCCCCTCCGAGCTGTTTCTCCTACTGAAAAAGCGATCGATTGGTTGGCCGTTGTAGGGGAGTCGCCAGTCCTCAGTCT
>JAICPP010000236.1 GCA_025929805.1 Gemmatimonadales bacterium
AATCGTGATTGCCCAGTACGGCGTAGCGTCCCAAAGGGGCGGGAATACTTCCCAGCTCACGAGCCAGCCACTCGATCTCGGATGGCAATACGGTGACGAAGTCTCCTCCCAGAAGAAGGATGTCTGCTTTTGCGGCCCGCAAGGCACCGCAGGCACCGCGCAAAATCGCGGGATCCGTGGTGGGTCCCGCGTGAAAGTCGGAAGCGTAGGCTATCCTGATCGGCGGGATGCGAGCCGATCCTTCAGATGAAACTGGAATCACATGTTTGGTTGTGCTGACGGAAGGACGCACGCCAACCGCCCGCGCCAGGCGTATCGGCCAGCCGCCCTGATATAAGAGGGCCTCCAGACGGACCCGAAATTGACCGACTCTCGAGTCTCGTGCCTGCCTGCGCGTGTTCATGGGAGAAAACCGGCAGCACCTTCGGCTAGCGAGGCGACGTCGTCTCCCGAGAGCCGGAAGGGGGACGCACTCACCGATTTGCCGTGCTGGGGACGTGGAGGTCGAAACTGCCCTAGCCGAGCCCTCGATGCCGGGCCACTCGGTTCGGGGAGAGCGTTATAACCTAGGCTGCCGAAGTCGACCCCGCTAGGGCTCCCCGCCGGGGCCGAGTCTTGATTTGTCCCGAAGGCTCAGAGATCGAGGAAGATCAAAGGGCACTTATTGCGCAACTAAGACACGCGAGGTATAGATGGTAGAATAGGATACGGGTCCACCTCTGGCTTCCCTCCTAAACCAGTTTATTCGGCACATGAATCGCTCAAGCGGTGTTACCAGTGTGGCTGCGTCCGCTCTCACCAGCGGATCGGGGCCGCAGCCTGTCTCCGCTACTAGTCATACGCCCACGCCGCACGTCAGTCGCCAAACTCATGTGCTGACAGTGGCACTGGAAGACTACTACCACGCTGCCTCCTTCCGTCCCTGGATTAGGCAGGAGACTTGGTACCGCTTCGAAAATCGTCTAGCAGAGAGCACCCGAAGAGCGCTCGACTTGCTCGACCGATGTGATGCACGGGCCACGTTCTTCGTCAGCCGCTGGAGCGCCCAGTCCGCACCTGATCTGGTGCGCGAAGTGTCCAGCCGAGGACATGAGATAGCATGCCGTGGAGACTACGGCAAGTCGCCTCGGGAGCTGGGCCCAGAGCGATTCCGAGAGCATGCGATTCAGTGCCGAGAGCAGGTAGAGCAAGTGCTGGGGCGCCGGGTTCTCGGCTTCCGGCTCGCCGGCGATCGGCTGACACCCGGAGAGCTGTGGGTGCTGGACGTCTTGGCCGAATGTGGCTACCTCTACGATTCCAGCATCGGTCCGGCGCTCGGCACTAATGCAACTAAGGTGCTCCGGTCCTACCATCGGCGGAAGGCGCGGCTATCCCACCGATTATTTCATGAGGTGCCTATCTCCTCCCTCGCGGTTTTTGGGGTGGAAGTACCCATCGCAGATGGGGGATCGCTCCGGCATTTCCCCGGTGCCCTGATGCGCAACGTGGTCAAGCTCTGGCATCGACACCGCTCCGAGCCGTATGTGATGTACTTCCGTACCTGGGAGCTGGACCCCGAACAGCCACGGATCAGCGCCGGTCCAAGGGCCGCGAGAATCTGGCATTACCGAAATCTGGACCGAATGCCAGAGCTGCTGGAGCAGTTCCTGACAGCGTACCGGTTCACTACCATCGGACAGCATCTGGGACTGGAGCTTGCCAACCATCGCTCGTCGGTTGACTTAGGGCCACCGATCCCGCAGCCGGTCTCGCCTCGGCGCAAACCGGAACTGACCCCCGGAGCTCGGCGTAACAGCTCAAACCCCTCAACGCCAGTCACGGTTGTGATTCCGTGCTTCAATGAGGGCCAATCGCTACGATATCTCGACAACACGCTCCAAAGCCTGATTGCTACTTACTCGAAGGATTACGAGTTCACCTTCCTCTTTGTCGATGACGGAAGCACCGACGACACCTGGTCCACACTGCAATCCCTGTTCGGTGCCCGTGGCGACTGCCGCCTTTTGCGCCACGAGCAGAATCGAGGCGTGGCACGCACGATTCAAACTGGGCTTCGGCATGCGCACACCCAGATTGTCTGTTCCATGGATTGTGACTGCACCTACGATCCGCACGAGTTGGGCAGGATGATCCCACTTCTCACCGACGGGGTGGACGTGGTAACTGCCTCGCCTTACCACCCCCACGGTCAGGTGAGAAACGTTCCCGGCTGGAGACTCTTCCTCTCCAGACGGCTTTCTCGGCTTTATCGTTTGGTACTCCACCAGAAGCTTTTTACCTACACCAGTTGCTTCCGGGTCTATCGCAAACAAGCGGCGGCGACATTGGAGACCCGGCATGCGGGGTTCCTGGGTGTCGCTGAAATGATCGCTCAGGCTGACCTGGCAGGCCGCCGGGTGGTCGAGTACCCGACCACGTTGGAGGTCAGGGTGCTGGGGCGCTCGAAGATGAACGTCCTCCGGACCATCATGGGACACCTGTCGTTGTTGGCCGAGCTAGCACGTCTGCGGCTCAGCCGACGGAACGGCAGCTCCGGCGCGGAACCCCGGTCGTGAACGCCTCCACCCGGCGCGTAGGCGTTGTCGGTGGAGGGATTTTGGGGATGACCCTTGCTCACCGGCTGCGGGCGGCGGGTCTTCAGCCCACCGTTCTAGAAGCGGCCCCCCAGCCCGGCGGTCTGGCGTCCAGTCAGAATATCGGGGCTTGCCGCTGGGACCGATTTTACCACGTTATCCTCCTGTCCGACCGCGAACTGCTGGCCCTCTTGAGCGAACTGGGACTCGGGGAAAAGCTCAACTGGGGCTATACCCGATCGGGCTTTTACACTGACGGTTCCTTCTACTCCCTCTCGTCCAGCCTGGACTTTGTAAGGTTCCCGCCGCTCAACGTCTGGGAAAAGGGGCGGCTGGCATGGACCATTCTCCAGGCCTCGAGAATTCAGGATCCCCTACCGCTGGAACGCGAGACCGCGGCTGCCTGGCTCTGCCGGCTGTCCGGCAGACGCACCTACCAGCGTTTGTGGCGTCCCCTGCTGCGCAGCAAACTGGGCGAGAACGCCGATCGCGCCAGCGCCGCATTCATCTGGGCGATCATCGCGAGGATGTACGCCGCCCGACGGTCGGGGTTGAAGCGGGAGATGTTCGGCTACGTCGACGGTGGGTACGCCACGATCCTGCCTCGGCTCCGCGAAATGTTAACTCGCGAGGGGGTGGACTTCGTCTGCGGGCAGCCGGTCACGAACGTGAGTGGCTGGGACGGCGGCGCTCAGGTCAGGCTGGCCGACGGCAGTTCTCTGGACTTTGACACCGTTGTGCTGACGGTGCCCTGCCCCCAGATCGTGAAGCTCTGTCCAGACCTCGAGTCGGGCGAGCGCAGCAGACTCGAGAGTGTGGTCTATCAAGGTATAGTGTGTCCTTCCCTGCTCCTGCACAAGCCGCTGCGATCCTACTATGTCACCAGTATCACCGAGGAGTGGGTTCCCTTCACGGCTGTGATCGAGATGACCGCGCTGGTGGGCCCGGAGCGGTTCGGCGGAAGCAGTCTGGTATATCTCCCCAGGTACTTGAGCCAGAGCAGTCCTGTCTGGCAGAAGACCGACACCGAGATCATGAACGAGTTTGTCCCGGCGCTGCTCCGGATGTACCCGGACTTGCGGGAGAGCGATATCGTGGCCTGGCAGGTGGCGCGAGCCCGGGAGGTGCTGGCCGTCTCGACCCTCAACTACTCGCGCGACTCGCTCCCACCGACTCGCACGTCCATTGAGAATGTTTTCATCGTCAACAGTGCCCAGATCTCGGCTGGGACACTGAATGTCAACGAGACCGTCGCCCTGGCCAACCGCAAGGCAGCGGAGCTTCTCCCACTCCTCCGTCAGCCAAGGAGATTTTCCGTGGAGGCGGAGGCATGACCCAACCCAGCCGGCCAATCGCCAGCATCTCGCTGGACCTGGACGACCTCTGGACCTATCTCCGGATCCACGGTGATTCGCGGTGGACCTCGCATCCGAGCTATCTCCACAGCGTGGTCCCCCTCGCTCTCGAGGTCCTGGCCCGCGCTGAGGTCAAGCTGACGTTCTTTGTGGTCGGCTGGGACGCCGAGAACCGGTCCAATGCCCGTCTCCTGCGCAGCATCGTCGATCAGGGGCATGAAATCGGGAACCACTCGTTCGAGCACGAGCCTTGGCTGCATCGGCTTAGCCCAAGGCAGCTCGAAGCGGAGGTCGTCCGCACCCAAGACGCTATAGCTCAGGCGACCGGACAGAAG